>JABISU010000150.1 GCA_018700255.1 Flavobacteriales bacterium
GTTTATCAGCCTTATACAGGTTAAGTGGTTAATCACATCATTGGACTTACAAAAGAAGATTTTTGACCAAAGTGTTGAGCAGTTATTAAATACAGTTTCTCATTGGATCTTAGTTGAAGCCGATTTCGCATCTCTCGAAATTAATCATGAAAGTGAGGATAAAGAAGATCAGCTTATCGTTGATGGTCTGCAGCATCAATCCAGAGCCATCTTACAAAGAATGGCAATACTTCCAATGGATTCGCTTTTCGCGCTTTCTTTAAATGAGCATGGAATCGAAACAAGTGTCGTTTTCGGGGCGTTTGACAGATATGGTCAACCTGCCTATCTGGACGAGCGAAGCGAAGTTTATCGCGATGAGCTTGTTGAAAAAGGATACTCAGTAGGTCTTGGCCCGCTTCAATTACGCGTGTACTTCCCTGATTTAGGGCGTCATCTCATAAAATCTATAGTAGGAGCTTTTGTGCTGTCTGGGGTGATGCTCTTGTTCATTGCAATAGGCTTGGCTTACGTGATGCGTTCCGTCATAAAATCTAAGAAATTAGTTAGAATACGGCGAGAGTTAATGAATAACCTCACACACGAATTAAAAACCCCTATCTCAACAATAGGACTTGCTAGTGAAGCGTTAGGTGATTCCGATTTAAAACTTAATGAAGAGCAAAAGAACTATTATATTTCAATGATACGAGGCGAAAACAAAAGGCTTGGAGTTCTTGTAGAAAAGGTGCTTCAGGCCAGTCTATCAGATTCAAAGTCTCTCAAGCTTTACCCTGTTGAGCTAAACATTCACGATGTCATAAAGGATGTTGTGCGAAATGTCGCTATGCAAGTGCGAAAGCAAGGTGGGAAAATTGAGCTCTTCCTTAAAGCTACGAATCCTATAATTCGTGCTGATAAAATTCATCTAACCAACGTTATTTTCAATCTCTTAGACAACGCCATTAAGTACTCTCCAGATGGAGCTCAGATTGAAATTATATCTAACCAAACCGAAGATGGCGTCGAGTTGCTAGTGAAAGATAACGGGGTGGGAATTCCTAAGGAATACATTGGCAAGGTATTTGAAAGATTGTTTCGAGTCCCTACTGGAAACGTACACGATGTAAAAGGGTTTGGTCTAGGTCTAAGTTACGTGAAAACTGTAATTGAAAGACATGGCGGGGGTATTTATGTCGAAAGCGAGGTTGATAAAGGAAGTACATTCGTTGTAAAATTAAAATTTGATTCTAAAGTAAAATGAGCACATCACCTATACGAGTCCTACTTTGTGAGGACGATCCTAATCTAGGTAAATTACTTTCCGATTACCTCAAAGCGAAAGGATACGAAACGACATGGGCGCAAGATGGCGTTGAGGGAGTCAAACAATTTCACAGAGGAACATTCGATTTCATCATCCTAGATGTCATGATGCCCCGAAAAGATGGCTTCGAGGTGGCCACTGAAATCCGGCACGAAAGCAAGCATATACCTATCTTATTTCTCTCAGCAAGAGGACAGAAAGAAGACACTCTTGAAGGTTTTAAAGTTGGGGCTGACGACTACATGACTAAGCCGTTTTCAATGGAAGAGCTTCTTGTAAGGGTTCAGGCTATTTTAAGAAGGACAGCGGCTCTGCCTCAGGCGGGAGAAGAGGTAACAAAATACAAGGTTGGAAAGTTTGATTTCGACTACAATATCCAGCAATTAAATCTTGATGGTGAGACATCTCGACTGACTACGAAAGAGAATGAACTTCTGTTTTTACTCGTTAGAAAACGCAATGACTTGCTAGAGAGAAACCATGCGCTTGCTGCAATTTGGGGTGATGCCAATTACTTTAATGGAAGAAGCATGGATGTTTACATTGCAAAGCTTCGCAAACACTTAAAAGAAGATGAGAGGATTGAAATACTAAACATTCATGGCAAAGGCTTTAAACTCATAGCTCCTGAGGGATAATTAGAACCTACTTATCCGTATATTTGCGCCCCCTAAACAGGTCTCTCGTGTCAGATATGATTAAAATACTTGCAGGTACTGAATCTTTGGATTTCGGAAAACGTCTAGCCAAAGCTTACGGTTCTGAACTTATTGATTCAAAGACAACAAGGTTTTCTGATGGTGAATTCGCCGTAAGTATTGAGGAAACTGTACGCGGAAAAGTGGTTGTTATTGTTCAATCGACATCTCCACCTTCTGACAATCTTTTCGAACTTCTTCTGTTAATAGACGCAGCTAAAAGAGCTAGCGCCAAGCGTATTATAGCTGTAATGCCGTATTACGGTATGGCGCGTCAAGATAGAAAAGATAAGCCAAGGGTTGCTATTGGAGCCAAGCTCGTAGCGAACATGCTTATGGCAGCCGGTGTTGATCGCGTTATCACAATGGATCTCCACGCTGATCAAATCCAAGGTTTCTTCGAAGTTCCAGTGGACCACCTATACGGATCAACCATTTTCCTTAAACACATTAAGGATCACTTAGACATCTCGAACATTTGCATCGCAACACCCGACACAGGGGGTACAAAGCGTGCAAACTCATACGCACAGAGATTGGGGGTTGATATGGCTATTTGTTACAAGCAAAGAAAAGCGGCAAACGAGGTGGCGGAAATGACTGTAATCGGAGATGTTAAAGGAAAAGACGTAATTATCGTTGACGATATGTGTGACACTGCCGGCACTCTTACTAAGGCTGCGGGACTTATGATGAAGCACGGTGCGCTATCTGTCCGCGCAATTTGTACTCACGCTGTCCTTAGCGGCCCAGCTTACAAACGAATTCAAGATAGCGTCCTAACAGAGTTAATCGTCACAGACACCATTCCTCTTAAGAAAGGTGCTCAAACAGAAAAAATTAAGGTCCTGCCCGTGCACGATCTATTTGCTCAGGTACTCACATGCCTAATGAGCAACGAAAGTATTAGTACACATTTTATTATTTAAATAGAAAATTATGAAAATTGCATCATTGAGCGGTTCTTCTAGAAAGAACGTAGGAAAGAAAGGTGCTTCTGCATTACGCGCTGCGAATCAAGTCCCAGGTGTTCTTTACGGAGGTAAAACCCAAACACACTTTGCAGTGGATGAGGTTAAACTGAGCAAACTCGTTATCAATCCTGACGTATTTGCAGTAGATCTTGATATTGACGGCACCTCTATAAAGTGCATCATTCAAGAAGTACAGTTTCACCCAGTAACAGATAGGATCGTTCACATCGACCTTCTAGAGATACTTGATGGAAAAGAGATTAAGGTCAACCTTCCGCTTATTTCTGAAGGAAAAGCTAAAGGTGTGATAAACGGTGGGCGCATGGTAACTCTTTTTCGTCGTGTTCCTGTTCAAGGTCTTTTCGAAAACCTTCCTGATGCACTAACCGCTGATGTAAGCCCTCTTAAGATAGGAGACAATCTTCGTGTAAGTGATTTGAGTGTAGAGGGGTGCCGTATCCTTTTAAACGAGTCTGTTCTTCTATTTTCTTGTAAGGTTACTCGTGCTGCTCTGTCAGAAGAAGAACTAGAAGGAGAAGAAGGAGAAGGAGAAGAAGGAGAAGAAGGAGAAGGAGGAGAAGGAGGAGAAGAAGGAGGAGAAGGAGGAGAAGGAGGAGAAGGAAAAGGAAAAGGAGAGGGAGAAGATGGTTCTTCTAAGGAAGGTGAAAAATCTGAGGGTGGAAAAGAATAATTAAGATGAAATATCTCATTATCGGTCTAGGTAATCCCGGAGCGGAATATGAGGATACTCGACATAATATCGGGTTTAGAGTGGTGGACACCATCGCTGATGCGCACGGAGGTGTTTTTTCCTCCGAACGTCATGGCACGGTGTCCACTGTTCATTTTAAGAGCAGAACACTAATTCTGCTAAAGCCATCAACTTTTATGAATTTAAGTGGTAAGGCGGTAAGATATTGGATGGAATCCGAGAAAATACCTATTGAAAGAATTCTCATAATCGCAGATGATTTAAACCTTCCTTTTGAAAAAATCAGACTGAGAGGGAAAGGAAGCGACGGTGGTCACAATGGACTAAAGGATATTCAATCAGTTTTAGGTTCTACTGTTTATCCAAGATTAAGAGTAGGAATAGGGGACAAGTTCAACATTGGTCACCAAATAAATCATGTTCTTGGAGAGTGGACTAAAGAAGAGGGGCTCATTTTACAAGAAATTAGCGTTCGTTCTCAAAAAGCTGTTGAGAGCTTCTGTACTATTGGACTTGAAAGGTCTATGAATGCATACAATACGGATAAATAAGGCAGCTATTCTATCTCGTAAAGGTGGTTGTTACCAATATATGAAATAACTGTATCTGACAGTAAATATTGTACGTCCTGCTTTTCTAAAATTGCTTCTCTTATATAGGTTGAGGAGATCGCAATCATAGGAGCTTCAGTGAATATAACTGCTTTAGTGGAGCCAAGCCGCAAAGGATTATCCTTTTTCGAGGCCTTTTTTAGCTGCAAACCACTCAATTTAGACAACCTTCTCGGATAAACAAGTAATCTATGGTTTTCATGAATTGACTTATAATTCTTCCATCTATGAAGGTTCTCATAGTTGTCCTCACCTAAAATTACTGAGAAATTTACTTCTGGGAATTTATCCCTTAGGTGCTTCAAAGTGTCCGCAGTGTAGCTAGGTCGTTCTAACTTGAACTCGATATCAGAAGAAAATATATATGGATTATCAGCAATAGCAAGTTTTACCATCTGAAGCCTATGTTCCTCTGGAATCATCTCGTCTGACAGTTTGAAAGGACTCGTGGGGGTGACAACTATCCAAACTTGGTCTAGCCCTCCCCTACTTACCATGTGATTAGCAATAACAAGGTGGCCTAAGTGAATAGGATTGAAGGACCCGAAGTAAAGACCCACCTTACCTTTATTTGTTCTTCCCGTCATGGCTTTAAAAATTCAACTACTATATTTATAATTGTTAAAATTGCCTTCTGTAAATCATCATTTACAAGTTTTACATCAAAAGACTCAGCCAACTTCATTTCAGTATCTGCCTTAGCTAACCTGCGCACTATATTTTCCTCTGATTCTGTACCTCTACCTCTTAGTCTTTGTTCGAGTATCTCCATAGATGGGGGTGTTACAAAAACAGAAATTGCTGACGTGCCAAATACTTTTTTCAAGGCAAGTCCCCCCATAACATCCACATCAAAAACTGGATTAATACCCTCAGACCACATTCTTTCTACCTCAGACTTGAGGGTTCCATAGCAAACCCCAGGATAAACCTCTTCCCATTCAATAAAATCACCGTTTTTAACTCTAGAATGAAATTCCTTATGAGTTAAATAATAATAAGCCTCTCCTTCTTTCTCATCACCTCGTGGTGGTCTCGTAGTAGCGCTGATACTAAATCCGAGCGACAGCATGGAAGAATCCATTAATCCCTTAACCATAGTGGTTTTACCCGCTCCTGAAGGCGCGGAGAAAATAATTGCTTTGCCATTTCCTTTAGGTGCTAATCCTGTGGGCATCTTTAGAGTACGTTTAAAACTTGTTCTTTAATTTTCTCAAGCTCGTCCTTCATTCTCACCACAAGTCTTTGAATCTCCGCATCGTTTGCCTTTGAACCTAAGGTGTTTATTTCCCTTCCTATTTCTTGAGCAATAAATCCAAACTTCTTTCCCTGTCCCACCCCATTCTTCAATACCTCTTCAAAATGCTCACAGTGAGCGGCAAGTCTCGATCTCTCTTCAGCAACATCCGTTTTCTCAATATAAAATAGCACCTCCTGCTCAAATCTATTCTCATCAATTTTAGATCTGTCAACTACTTCTTCAAGATTTGTCTTAATCCGTGTTCGTATTCGTTTTAATCGAGCATCTAAAAATGGGTCGAGATTCTTTGATTCTTCGCTGATAATAGATATCCCCACCTTAAAATCCTTTTCTATTGAGGCTCCTTCTACCTCTCTAAAGTTGTCAAATGCATCGAGTGCTTCTCCGACTATTTCCTCTACTTTAGACCAAACATCTTCATCTAACTCTTCCCTTGGGTGTTGAAGGGCATCAGGCATTTTAATCGCTATCGCGAGAAGATCATCCTCCTTTTGGCCTGATTCTATAGCAATTTTTTTAAGTTGCGAAATATACGATTTAACAAGCTCAGTATTTATCTCATGCTTGGACTCCGAAGGGTCTGTTTCATAGCTAAGGAAAAAATCACATTTTCCTCTAATTACTCTCGATCGCAAAAGTTTTCTAAGTTGCATTTCTTTCTCTCTGAAAACCGCAGGAATCCTAGCATTTAAGTCAAATTGCTTGCTGTTGAGTGAACGTATTTCTACTGAATACTTGCGGTTTGTGACAACTCCCTCAGCCTTTCCGTAACCTGTCATAGATCGAATCATAGCCCAA
>JABISU010000302.1 GCA_018700255.1 Flavobacteriales bacterium
AGGGGTACTACAACTTCATTTATCTCGTTAAAGACGCTAACGCACAAGAAAGCGAAATTGGAATGACGGAAGACATAGAAGGCAACCACTTTGCAACAGACAACCTATACACTGTTTTTGTATACTACGCGGACTTTGAAGGTTACGATAGAGTTGTCGGATTTGCACAGTGGAATAACAATCCTCATTAATCATGAAAAAACCATATACAGTTTTTATCACAGGAGCTTCAGAAGGAATTGGAGCTAGTATTGCCAAGACTTTATGTAGTCATGGTCTCAATGTTTTTGCTTTTGCTAGAAGAGAGCCCAAACTACATGATTTAAAAACATCATGCTCAAATATGAGTGGAAACTTGGATTTTTTTGCTGGTGACGTTACCTCTAACGATGACTTACAAAAAGCCAGCAATTTATGCTTATCTAGATTTGGCAATCTAGATATATTAATACCTAACGCAGGGATAGGGTTTTTCAACCCACTTCATAAGGGAAGTATAAAAGAATGGGAGTTAATGGTAGATGTAAATGTGACAGGCGTGCTGAGAACGATCCACGCTACCCTTCCTCACCTTGTAAAATCAGAGGGACACATAATAAATATAGGGTCGGTGGCCGCACGCAACATATTCCCTAATAGCGGTGTTTACTGTGCTACAAAACATGCAGTTTTGGCCATCAGCGAATCCTTAAAAATAGAGTTTGCAGATCGCTTGGCAATAACTACTATAAATCCTGGGTCAGTAGACACCGCATTTATAGAAAACACGAACAACGAAGAACTTAAAGCAAAGTACAAACCAACTTTCGCCTCGGGCATGAACCCTGAATTTATTGCAAAAGCCGTATTACAAGCAATAGAAGCAAATGGAAGTGGCATTTATAGTGAGATAACTCTAAGACCTGACCGCAGAAAATAGCCGTACTTTTGCACTGCTATTTGCACTTGAAACACCCATATGCCCACTATAAAAGACGAAATCTCTAAGAGGCGAACATTCGCCATTATTTCTCACCCTGACGCGGGAAAGACTACTTTGACCGAGAAATTTCTTCTTTTCGGGGGGGCTATTAAGACTGCGGGAGCTGTGAAAAACAATAAAATCACAAAGACAGCTGCATCTGACTTTATGGAAATAGAAAGACAGAGGGGGATTTCTGTAGCCACGTCTGTAATGGCGTTCCACTACAAGGATATGCTCATAAACCTACTTGACACGCCTGGTCACAGAGATTTTGCTGAGGACACTTATAGGACTCTCACGGCGGTCGATAGTGTTATCCTAGTGATAGACTGTGTTAAGGGCGTGGAAGCCCAAACTGAGCGACTTATGGAAGTTTGCCGCATGCGCAAAACCCCTGTTATAGTTTTCGTAAACAAGATGGACCTTGAGGGACAAGATCCTTTTGATCTGCTTGATGAATTGGAGGAAAAACTTGGCATACAAGTCAGGCCGCTAAGTTGGCCTATCAGCGGAGGAGCAACATTCCAAGGGGTTTACAACCTATATGACCACAATGTAAGATTATTCCAGGCTGATAAGACTAAGATGGCTGAAGAGGTTTTTGCGATTAAAGACCTTGCTGACGAAACACTCGATACACTTGTGGGAGAGCATGCAGACCAACTCCGAGAGGACGTCGAACTCATAGATGGAGTATATGACGAGTGGAATCCGCAACCCTATTTAGACGCAGATGTAGCACCTGTATTTTTCGGTAGTGCGGTAAATAATTTCGGGATACAGGAGATGTTAGATACATTCATAAAAATCGCACCTGATCCGAGCCCTATTGAAACCAGCACAAGGACAGTACACCCTGAAGAAGAGAAACTTACAGGCTTTGTCTTCAAGATACACGCGAACATAGACCCCAAGCACAGAGACAGGATTGCATTCATGAGAATATGCTCTGGGAAGTTCCAGCGAAACACCTTTTACAAACACACTAGGCTAGGGAAAAAACTCAAATTTGCTAACCCCGTAACCTTCCTCGCAAAGGATAAAAGCCTGGTTGAAGAAGCTTGGCCCGGGGATGTTGTAGGTCTATACGACACTGGGAACTTTAAGATTGGCGACACTCTCACTGAAGGCGAGGATTTACAATTCCGAGGCATCCCAAGCTTTAGCCCTGAGATCTTTAAGGAGCTCGTGAATAAGGACCCTATGAAGAGCAAGCAGTTAGAAAAAGGCATTAAACAGCTCACAGACGAGGGTGTAGCCCAACTCTTTATTCGCGAAGCTGGAAAAAGGAAAATCGTTGGAACGGTAGGTGAGCTTCAATTCGAGGTTATTCAATACAGATTAGAACACGAGTATGGAGCCAAATGCGAATTCCAACCTAAACCTTATCACAAGGCGTGTTGGTTGGTTTCGGAAAACGAAGAAAGCCTAGGAGAGTTCAGACGTATAAAGTCTAACGACATAGTCCGTGACAAAGACGACAACGAAGTTTACCTAGCCCCTTCTCCTTTCCTATTGCAGATGGAAATGAATAACTTTCCGGAAATAACCTTCCACGTTACCAGTGAGTTTAAAACGGAACAGGTTTAAATTAAACACATTATGACCATCAAGCAAAAGGCTACATTTTTCATTACTTTAAGTTTTTTTCTGCTAGGACTTAACCTTACAGCCCAAACTGACACTACCGCCGTCAGCCAAGAAGTCGTACAAGTTAGCGGCCTCGTAGTAACGGGCGACTCACTAATGCCACTTCCTTTTGTGACAGTGTTTCGCATAAGAGACTCAAGGGGAACGATGACGGACGCTGGAGGTTTTTTCTCAATCCCAGTTCTTGAGGGTGACACTCTTCGATTTTCAAGCACTGGATATATACCTAGAGATGTAATCATCCCCAACGGAGGCAATAAAAACAGAATCAGCCTAGTTCAACCTATGGGCCGAGACACCGTAATGGTGAACGAAGCATATATCTACCCTTGGCCTTCAAGAGAGACCTTTAAAAGAGAGTTTATGGCTCTAGGTCTTGATGAAAACACCTTCAACATAGGCCAACAAGCTATCGACCCTTTCGATATCTACGATAGACTGATAGACGTGGGGCTTGACGGACAAGCGTCGTCATCAGCCGAGTTAAGACAGATGTCCTTAGAGTACGCAACTGCAGGGTCTATACCTACCACTAACCTACTCAATCCTGTAGCTTGGGCTCAATTCCTTCGGGCTTTGAAAAATGGCGATCTAGGGAAAGACTGATTTTTGATGAAAGTGCTTAAGAACATATTATTTATTTCGAGCACTTTATTTTGCTGGGCTGGAGTTTCAAACACATTATTTTCTCAAGAAAACACTACTGAATACGTCGTAACTGGGCACATCCGAGGAAGCGAGGGAGAGCACCTACCTGGAGCGTCTTTAGTAGCCCTGCAAAATTCTAGGCTCGGAGTATCTACTGATGATCTCGGGTTTTACAGGCTTACCCTGCCCTCATCCGGACCTTGGACATTAAGATGCTCCATGACCGGATACACTTTAAAGGAAATTAAGCTTGATTTCGGAAATAAAACAACACTCAACCTTCAGATTACGCTTGAAAGCACGGTACACGTGGGTGTAGCGGAAGTCTCGGAACAAGGAAGAGAAAACGTTTCTATTAAGCGAATAGACCCAAGGATTGCAAATCGCATCCCTTCACCTCGAGGAACTGTGGAAGACGCTCTTCTGCAAGCACCTGTTAACTTTACTTCTGAGCTTTCGAGTGCGTATAATGTTCGGGGAGGAAGCTTCGACGAGAACTTAGTTTACGTAAACGACATTGAAGTATATAGGCCGTTTCTTGTTAGAAATGGACAACAAGAAGGACTAAGCTTCCCTAACCCTGATATGGTGCATAGGATACGATTCAGTGCCGGTGGATTCGAAAGTAAATATGGCGATAAGCTTAGTTCAGCACTTGACATACACTATCGCAAACCCACTAAGCGAAGAACTCAGGTTACAGCAAGCTTGCTGGGTGGGCAAATACAACACGACGGTTTGACCTCTAATGGGAAAATTCGTATAAATTCAGGCTTTAGATATAGAAACAACTCATATATCCTGGGAACCCTTGACGAGACTGGCGAATACAACCCCACTTACCTAGACGCTCAGACATACATAACCTGGGATCCTGACGGGTATGGACCTTGGGAAATTCAGATACTGGGCATCTATGGACAAAACGATTTTCAATTTATTCCACAAACGCGCGAAACAGATATCGGGACTATTAATGACGCTATTCGTTTGAAAATTTACTTTGACGGAAAGGAAGAGACTTCATACCAAACAGGCTTCGGAGCTCTGGCTTTCGAGCGTGTTACAGAGAGTTCAAGACTGAGATGGATAAACTCCATTTTCAGGACTGTGGAGCGCGAATCATTTGATATCTTAGGTGCATACTGGTTAGATCAATTGGAACTTGATCCTGGGTCGGATGAGTTTGGAGAGTCCGCTAACAATCTCGGTGTGGGTGGGTTTTTAAACCATGCGCGTAATCAACTTGATGCAACTGTAGTATCCTCTGCACTAAAGGGTTCTATAGACTTGAGTAAAGGAACACATTATATTGAGTGGGGTACAAAAGTGTCTGCTGAAATAATTAATGACGATCTTTCTGAGTGGTCATTTGTAGACAGTTCTGGCTACATATCTCCTCACCCTCAAGACAACGTGGGATACTTAAATGAAGACGAGAGACCATTTCAGCCACTCACTTTCGACAACGTAATTCGAGCAACTAACCATGTGACTTCACATAGGGTTACTGGATACATACAAGATACTTGGTCTGTCGATCTCGAAAAAGGAACTATAAATTCTAATTTGGGAGCCCGCTTCCACTTCTGGAATTTACGCACCTCTGACACTCCTACAGATACCTCTCGCAACCACCTTGTTGGTGGTCCAAGGGCTCACGTTAGCTATACGTCTAATAATAACCCCCTTACTATTTGGTCTTTAGCTGGAGGATATTACTGGCAGCCTCCGTTCTACAGGGAGATGAGAGCTGTGGACGGATCCCTCAACCCTGACATCCTTCCACAAAAAGCCATACACGCCGTGGCGGGAGTCGACCACCTTTTCGAGTTGTACACGCGTACATTTAAATTTGTGGGAGAATTGTATTACAAGGATTTAGACCAAATCATACCCTACGAAGTCGAGAATGTACGCCAGAGATATTACGCAGTAAATAACTCTAGCGGGTACGCCACTGGTTTAGACCTCATGCTTAACGGAGAGTTTATTGACGGCATTGAGAGCTGGATGCGAATTAGCGCTTTGAAAACAGAGGAGGATATTGCGGACGATTTCTACATCGAGCTCTACAACGATGAAGGCATCAGAATAATCCCTGGCTACACTTGGAATGACGTAGCAGTGGATACAGTCCGTATCGAACCTGGATTTATTGCCAGGCCAAGCGACCAAAGAGTCTCAGTAAGCCTACTCTTCCAAGACGAGATGCCTAAGAACCCAGATTATAAAGTACTTCTGAGCTTATTTTTCGGATCAGGCCTGCCCTATGGCCCACCCACCATGAATCGATATGAAGACGTTCTGAGAACTCCCGCATACAGGAGAGTTGATTTAGGTTTCTCGAAAGAACTACTTACATCTGATAAACACCTCGATAAAAATGGTTATATTTCCATTGAAATATTTAATATTCTGGGAATTAACAACACTATTAACCACACATGGATAGAGGATGTCAATGGCAGGCAATACGCTATTCCAAACTTCCTTACTGGCAGAAGACTTAATCTAAAGCTTCATTTAGAGTTTTAAAATATGAGAGTTTCAGCATATATATGTTTTCTAAGCACCCTATTTGCTTTGACTTTTATTTCTGAAGCGAAAGCTCAGGAACAGTATACTTTACAGGGTGATGCAATCGCTACAGGAAGCAATTGCTATCAACTTACAGATGCACTACCCAATGAAATAGGTGCTGTCTGGTATGAAGAAACTATAAATCTAGAACAGCCTTTTCATATTCAGTTTAAAATGAATTTCGGGACCAACAGTGGAGCTGGGGGTAGCTCTAATCCAGGAGCTGACGGGATGATGTTCGTGATGCAAACCGATGGTCCCACGGCGCTAGGGCTTCCAGGAGAAGGACTTGGCTTTGCTGGATTTTCCCCGAGTTTAGGAATCGAGTTTGACACCTATTGGAATCAGAATATGGGAGACATAGTAGCTGACCACATAGGCATTATGACAAACGGAAGCGTAAATCACAACCTAGCGACTTCACTTGCTGGGCCGGTGACAGCTACTTCTGAAAGCACGGATATTGAGAATGGGGAGGATTATGCTGTAGAGATCGTTTGGGATCCTGAAGAGCAATACATAGAGGTGTACTTTGATTGCGAATTTCGCCTTTCTACCAACGTGGATTTAATAAACGACATCTTCGAAGGAAGCACGATAGTGACCTGGGGATTCACAGCGGCTACAGGTGGGGCAGACAACGTGCATACTGTTTGCTTGTATGAAAATGCAACTCCTTCAGGAGATGTGGTGCTCTGTCTAGGACAAACCACACAGCTTATCGCCCCCGGCGACCTTAGCCAGTCATTTATTTGGGAACCTGCCGATTTTCTAAGCGACCCCAATATTTACAACCCCACCGCATCACCCATATCCACACAAGTATATACAGTCACTTACACGGATTTTTGTGGCGACATACAAACTTCGAGTGTAGAAGTTTTTGTAGAACCCTTAGAAGTGGAAATTTCAGCTAATTACGACACCATAAACTGTATTAACACATCTTCAACTTTGCTCGCCAGCTCCAATTTCCCTAGCGGAGTCAGCTTCTTCTGGGAGGTCGTAGATGAAGGGAACATCGTAAGCTCCATCGATTGGGGAGCCGTTGTAAACGAAGCTGGCACTTATCAAGTTAACGCCTCATTTGATGACGGGGCATGCACTACCGAAGATACCTACACCATAGAAATCGACACCATCCCCTTTAACGCCGATGCCGGTCCTGATGGAGTAATCAACTGCTACGAACCCTATTTGGTTCTTCTCGGAGGAAGTGACGGTGAGAATGCTGAGTATATTTGGACTACGTCTGAGAACGGAGAATTCTTCGGAAACAGCAATATCGCTCAACCGACAGCTATCGCAGGAGGCATCTACGAATTAACTGTAACAAATCCCATCAACGGATGCATCTCCTCAGACGACATGTTGTTATTGGCCGACTTTACCGAACCAGAAATATTACTAGGAGAGCCCAACGGAGTTATCAACTGTGATAATCTGTCCGTCAGTATATTAGGTACTGAGATTTATCCCGATGGGTATACTAGCATCGTAGAGTGGTCATGGTCTGAAGGAGAAGGCGCTCTACTCAATCCAACATCCTACCAACCCACGGCTCTTCTCCCTGGCGACTACCTCCTTACTGTCACCTTCCTTGAAACCGGATGTTCTACTGTGGCTAACTCTGTTGTTACTGTCGAAGAGGATGAAAGCTCCTTCATAGACATCTCCAGCCTTACAGTTCCTAATGTCCTAACTCCAGGGTCAAGCAATGGGTTCAACGACTACCTCACGCCCTTCCTCAAAGATCTTCCAGAGGTAAGCGCCCTGTCTATTTTAGACGTCTACAACCTTAAAATTTTTAATCGTTGGGGAATTCTAGTGTTTCAAAATAACGGCCTGCCTTTAGCTTGGGATGGAAGGGCTAACGGCTCGCTTTTAAGCCCTGGCTCATACATTATTATGATTGATTACATGTATTTATGTGATGAAGTCCAAACTGGATCTCACGTCGGCCCACTTGAAATCATCCACTAACCTCAAATATCAGGTCATCCCGATATTTTTGCTAGAAACTCGTCTTCGCTAATTATCTCCACCCCTAGCTTCTCAGCTTTTTCCTTCTTACTGGGTCCCATCTTATCTCCCGCTACAATAAATGCAGTCTTCTTAGATATTGAGGAACTCACTTTCCCACCGTGTTTTTCTATCAGCTTCTTTATTTCTGACCTGTCATGATGTTCGAAAACGCCACTTACTACTATCGCTGCGCCATCTAATGTATCTGTCGCCCCTTCTATTTCTTCGACATGAAATTGCAGGCCGGCCTTTTCGAGTTTTTCAATCAATTGCAAGTTTCGGGTCTGGGAAAAATAGTCGATTATACTCTCGGCTATCCTCTCTCCTATTTCGTCAATATTTACTAAAGTGTCTTTATCTGCTGACATTATAGCTTCCATACTACCTAAAGAGCGAGCTAATTTTTGTGCGACAATCTCTCCGACATATCTAATTCCTAAACCAAACAACACTCTCTCAAATGGTATCTCCTTACTAACTTCAATTCCATTCAGAAGCTTCTTCACAGATATCTCAGCCATTCTATCTAAAGGCAATATATCTTCAGCTTTTAAATCGTAAAGCGATCCAGGATCAACCAACAACCCCGCTTCGACTAATCGAAGGACAGTTTCTGCACCGAGTCCATTTATGTTCATCGAGTCAAGGCTTATGAAATGGACTATGCGTCCAGACACCTGTGGCGGACATGATTCCGCATTGGGGCAGTAATGTGCCGCCTCACCCTCTTCTCTTACAAGCTCAGTCCCACACTCTAAACAATTCGTTGGAAAGCTATCTAGCGCGTCACTGAATAAATCATCTCCTACAACCCTCATGCTC
>JABISU010000222.1 GCA_018700255.1 Flavobacteriales bacterium
ATAATCGGGTTTGGTTCCATGTCAACTTGCCCTAAAGCCCCTTCAGGTAAAACCCAAATAATTTCATGCACCAATCGTTACATCATTCCATCTTGGTGTGATAGTCACTCTCATTTAGTTTACGCTAATGACAGAGCTGGTGAGTTCTTAGATCGCCTTCGTGGGTTGTCATACGAGGAGATAGCGGCTAAAGGAGGAGGGATTCTCAATTCCGCACGCGCTTTGCAAAAACTCCCCGAAGATGATCTTTTCGATCGCTCATTAGATCGCCTGCTCGAGATAGTTAAGTTAGGAGTTGGCGCTTTAGAGATAAAGTCAGGTTACGGATTAACTCTCAAAGCAGAGAGGAAGATGCTCCGTGTGATAAAGCGTCTTAAGCAAGTTTCTCCTATCCCTATTCGTGCCACCTTCTTAGGATGTCATGCAGTGCCCGCTGAGTTCAATAGCTCATCTGACTACACAGACCATGTAATCAGCGATATGTTACCTCAGTTCGTTTCTGAGGGTCTTGTCGATTACGTCGATGCTTTCTGCGAAACAGGCTACTTCTCAACAGAGGATGTTGCCCGACTTTTAGAAGCTGCTAGTAAATTAAAAGTAAAGTGTAAAGTACATGTTAATCAGTTTAATATATTAGGTGGAGTAAAGTTATGCGTTAATGGAGAAGCTCTCAGTGTAGATCATCTCGAAATAATTGACGACGCTGATATAGCAGCATTGAAAGAATCCCTCATTTCTGGCTCACCGACCTTTCCCGTAGCTCTTCCACTTTGCTCGCATTTCCTTGGTTTGCCATACACCCCAGGTAGAAAACTCGTAGATGCAGGGCTTCCTCTCGCCCTCGCCACAGACCAAAACCCAGGCACCTCTCCTTCAGGCGATATGACTGAAGTAGTCCGTCTAGGTTCATTAAAGATGGGGCTAGAGCCGATCGAAGCTATTGCTGCCGCAACATTGAATGGCGCCGCAGCTATGGAGCTAGAAGATGAAGTTGGAACGATTACACCAGGAAAACTCGCTAATTTCTTTGTTACTCGTGAGATGAGCGGTCTTGAGGAAATACCTTACCGATTGAATGATGTAGTTGTTGAAAAAGTGTATGTAAATGGTGAACTTTGGGTAGGTTAAGAGAATAAAATTAGGTTTCATATAAAGTAATTTAGTTTCATGCATAGACTAATTGAATGCGTACCGAATATTTCTGAAGGCCGACGCCCGGAAATCATTGATGCTGTTGCAGCTGTTGTAGAAACTGTTGAAGGATGTCGTCTTTTAGATGTCGACCCTGGAAAGAGTACTAACCGTACTGTTATCACTTTCGTAGGTCCACCTGAAACAGTTGGAGAAGCGGCGTTCCGCGTAATAAAAAAAGCAGCTGAACTTATTGATATGTCTAAACAAACTGGTGAGCATCCACGCATGGGAGCAACTGACGTTTGTCCATTCGTGCCAGTCTCGGGAGTCACTATGGATGACTGTATCAAGGTCGCACATGCCCTCGGGAAGAGAGTGGGAACAGAGCTCGGTATTCCGGGTTACCACTACGAATCAGCAGCCCTCATTTCTGAGCGAAAAAATTTAGCTGTTTGCCGTAAAGGTGAATATGAGGGGTTAGAAAAACTATCTACCCCAGAAGCCAGACCAGATTTCGGTCCCTCTGAATTCAATGCCCGTGCACGTTCAACAGGTGCCACGGCAATCGGGGCCCGCGATTTCCTAATTGCATACAACATCAATCTTAATACTACTTCTTCTCGTAGAGCGAATGCTATCGCCTTCGATATACGTGAGGCTGGAAGAATTAAAAGAGAAGGCGGATTAATCTCCGGTAAAGTAATAAAAGATAAAAATGGCGAGCCAGTTCGTCAAGAAGGAACTCTCAAGTCAGTTAAAGGTATAGGTTGGTATATTGAAGAATACGGTATCGCACAGCTTTCCCTAAATCTAACCGATATAAGCGTAACGCCTACCCACATTGCATTTGATGAAGCCTGCTCTAAAGCTCAAGATCGTGGGATTCGTGTCACGGGCTCTGAATTAGTAGGGCTTGTTCCACTTAAAGTTATGACAGAAGCGGCAGATTATTTTCTTCGAAAACAACACCGATCAACAGGGATTTCTCAAACAGAAAAAATTAAAATTGCTGTTAAATCTCTTGGCCTAGATGACCTCGCTCCCTTCAATCCTAAAGAGAGAATCATTGAGTACCTCATTGGTGGAACAGGATCTTTCCCTCTCCTTGAGAAAAACCTTCGCGAGTTTTCTAACGAAACGGCTTCCGAATCGCCTGCTCCCGGCGGGGGATCAATTGCGGCTTATTCTGGTGCCTTAGGGACGGCTTTGTCTACTATGGTAGCTAACCTGAGCGCAAATAAGCGTGGTTGGGATGATCGTTGGGAAGAGTTTAGCGATTGGGCTGATAAAGGCCAAGCCTATCACTCCCAACTGCTCGCCCTCGTTGACGCTGACACCGCCGCTTTCAACAGTATAATCGAGGCTTACGGGCTCCCTAAATCCTCTGAAGATCAAAAGCTCGCTCGCTCTAATGCAATCCAGACTGCCACTAAAAACGCTATTGAAATTCCGATGCAGGTTGCAGAAATTGCGCACAATGCCCTCGAAGTAGCCGAAGCCATGGCTCAGTTAGGTAATCCTAACTCTATTACAGATGCTGGAGTAGGAGCCATGTGCCTTCGAACAGCTGTACTTGGCGCGATCCTAAACGCGCGCGTAAATACTGTAGACCTGAATGACGATGTATTCGTCTCATCTACGCTCGCTAGGTGTTCTGAGCTAGTCTCCAGCACTAAATCACGTGAGGAGGCTATTCTTGCTCGCGTCGACGAATTACTTGGGTAGATAATTAATAAACACAAAAGACGAGTTATAAAAAGTTCTTTAAGAAAAAAGCCGTCTCTTTATAAAAGAACGGCTTTTTAAATAATATTATGATTATTTGATTATTCTCTACGCTCCTTAATACGAGCTGACTTACCAGTACGTTCACGTAGGTAGAATACACGTGCACGACGCACAACTCCTCTTTTGTTAACTGTAATACTGTCTATGTGAGGACTATTAACAGGTATTATCCGCTCTACGCCTATTCCACTTGACATCTTACGGATAGTAAAAGTCTCATTCATGCCGACTCCACGACGCTGTAATACAACACCTTGGAATGATTGAAGACGTTCTTTCTTACCCTCTGTTATCTTAACAGTAACAGTGATGGTGTCTCCAGCTCCGAACTCAGGCCACTCACGTGACTCAACGATCAAATTTGTAATCTCCTTAATACGCTCCATAATGATATATTTAAATCCGCTTAAATTCGGGATGCAATATTACGAATAAATCGAGTACCATCTGCATGTTTTTTTATTTTATCAATCAAGCAAATCAGGCCGCCTCTCTTTGGTCCTTTTTAAGGCTTGCTCTTCTTCCCAAACCCGGATCTTTTTATGATTTCCGCTGAGTAAAATTTCAGGCACTTTCCAGCCGTTATATTCTGCAGGTCTGGTGTAAACAGGAGGAGCTAATAATCCATCTTGGAACGAGTCTGAGAGTGCACTCATCTCATCGCCAATCACTCCTGGAATAAGGCGTACAAGAGCATCGGTTAATACAGCAGCAGCCAATTCACCACCGCTAAGGACATAGTCTCCGATAGATATCTCAAGGGTAATTAAGTTATCTCTTAACCTTTGGTCTATGCCTTTATAATGACCACAAATCATGAGAATGTTACCACAAAGTGAAAGCTGATTAACTCGACCTTGAGCAAGTCTCTCACCGTCGGGTGTTAAAAAAATCACCTCATTATAATTCCTCTCGCTCTTTAATTTAACGATAGCATCGTGTAAGGGTTGCATCGCCAGAACCATTCCCGCAGCACCACCGAAGGGAGTATCGTCTACCTTTTTATGCTTGTTAGTAGTGTAATCTCGGATATCATGAATGTTGACCTCGACAAGGCCTTTTTCAATCCCCCTTTTTACAATGCTTTCTGCAAATGGACCATGTAGAAGTCCTGGTAGTA
>JABISU010000108.1 GCA_018700255.1 Flavobacteriales bacterium
TAGCATGACTGCTAAGGTAAACTGCTAAGATTAATTAAGGATACTATCTCGAATAATTTCTCCATTTGCCCAAGCATCACTTACCAGATCATCCCTTAAATTTTCTAAAATACTACGCCTTCTTTCCTGAATGATTAAATCGACAATTCGTTTTCTTGCAATTGGAATAGGGGAGGGGAGATCCTTTAATCGATGCTCTAGAATTCGCAATAAATATCGAGAATCTCCATCGGTAAATTCAATTAACCTCCTATCTCGCAATTGGTCTTCGATGCGGTAAACTTGTATGGGGACGGTTTGTAATAAATCGCTTAAGAACCACCAATAATCTACATCTAAGGCGAAGTGAGCTCCATGCTCTATAGACCATTGTTCTAATTTAGGTACGCTACTTGAGTCAGCTGTTGTAAGCCAAATTCGAGCCGAGTCCAACATATCCTCTTCCGTATTTATTTCAAAAAACACAGCTCTTAAAACATGCTCCTTAAGTTGAAAAAGTTCAGGGTAATCTGAGTGAAACTTCTCAATTTCTTCATCTTGAACCTTAGTATCTACTCTGGATGCGATAAATTCCCTTTCGAATTGAGTTACAAGTAATGCATTCCTATATGACCTGATTGAAGATTCAAAAGATGAGGAAAATTCGTTGATATTTTTCTCCGCTTGAGCAAGTAGTACATTTTCTCTAACCCACCCCTCAATAATACGTTCGCTTAGTAATGTGCTGTCCTCAAACGATAATTCATTTGGGATTCTGGAGCAAAGGCTATCTAGTAGAAGATTTTTGCCGAAAGCAGAAACAACAATTTTATCCTCAATTGTTTCATCATTAAAAATAACACATGCATTAAGAGAGACTAGTACAGTTAATACAATAAAACCCTCACTTTTAAGCATATTAATCGATTAACTCGTATAAGACATCCTTCTTAATAGAAACGGGATATTTCAATCTTAAGCTTTCGACCCACTCATTCTCTAAGAAATCTTGATAGCTTGCAATTACTTGACCACGAGCTTCATCAAGAGTTTTATGCATAGGTTTAAATACGTCTATAACATCAATTAATATTACCCCGTTATCACCAATATTTAAAGTCATAAATCTTGGAGATTTAGAATCTAGACTTAAAGTTTTATTTGAAATAGCAGTAAATACAGAGTCAGCCCAGTTATTATCGCCCATAGAATACAACCCATTTTCCATTTTGAGAGCTAAAGGACTTTCAGCGATGAGTTCACGCCTTAACGCGACAATATCATTCCCTTTCTTCACGGCTTTCTTTACAGTCTTCGATATCCCCTCATCTTCACAGGTGTAAATAGCTAATTCTAAGCGTTCTTGCCACATAAATAGGTCGTTATTCAATTCGTGGTATCTCTCTAATCCAGATGTGTCTTTAACAGCTTTAGACCAAACCATTTCATCGGTTAATTCAAACAAAAGAATACCATCGTGATACTCCTCGATTAGCATTCTGAATTCATTGTATTTATCTTCTAACCTTGCATCTTCAAAAGCAAGTAATTCCTCCTCTATCATAGAATCTATCATTCCTTCTAGTATGGCTTTAGGAGAGCGCATAAGTCCTCGTGGCTTTTGTGTGTTTGCGAAATGAATAAAATCAGATACTGTAGTTACGTTTTCTTGAATTGAAAATAAAACTCGACTCAGTTCAGATTTTTTAACATTTTCAATAGGATGACCTTTATAGAAGACGCTGTCAATCCCTGTTACTATAGATGCTAAATGTGAGACACGCTTTTTGTCTAACTTAAAGTCGTATTCCTTTTTGAGTTTATTTAAGAATGATGACCGAGTAACATCAGCTCTTGAATCTCGACTCACTTTTTTTCTAAGTTGGCGCTCAACATCATCAAATGTCTCAAGTGGTTTAAATCCTACTCTCTTAACTATGTGCCAACCGTAATTCGTTAAAAAAGGTTCACTTACGTCGCCATTATTTTCAAGGTTAAAAGAAGCGTTTTCAAACTCTTCAACCATTTTCCCTGTTCCGAACCAAGGTAGAACACCTCCTTTACTTGCCGTTGTGGCGTCATCACTATACTTCAGAGCCAGCGACTCGAACATCTCCCCATTCTTAAGAAAAGAAGCGACTGCGTCAATAGTAGATTTCGCGCTTTGCACCATGGCTTTTTTAGATGCGTCATCTACCCTCACCATAATATGAGCAACTTGAATCTCTCCACGTGCTGCTCTTCTACCATCAACTTCTAAGAAATGGTAGCCAAACCTTGTTCGTACTATCTCACTAAGTTCCCCCACAGAAGTGTTGTAAGCGGCGTCCTCAAATGCATAAACCATTTGGAATGCAGTAAACCAACCTAAATCTCCTCCATTATCAACTACAGATGGATCATCACTACCTCCCTTACTTTTCGCTACGGTTGTAAAGTCCTCACCTGCATTTACTCTATTTCTTAGTTTTGAGATTCTATTCCAAGCACGTAGTGTGTCTGAAGGGGATGCCTCGGGATTTACACTTACAAGGATGTGTCGAGCATGAATTTCCTCTTGTTTTCTATTGTGAGCTTCAAGGACCAATTCATCGAGAAGTTCCATATCTACCAGATATGGTCTTGTGAGTTGTTTACGGTAACCAGCTAACTCTTTTGTAAACTCAGCAATGGTGTCCATTCCGAGAGCTTCAGCCTCCATTACCTTTAGCTTAAACTTGACAAAGAGCTCCATGTATTCATCTAATGCCCTAGAAGTTATGATGCTATCTCGGTTGTTTTTACTGTAAATGTATTTAAAGTCGGCAAGGCTCACAACCTCTGCTCCTACAGTTAGGATAACTGAATTGTCCGAAGTGTTTTCTTCTTTAGTTTGGGCTGAAATACTAATATTTAGGCCTAAAAACGCTACCCCACAAAGGGTAATAATTTTATTCATCATGTTTTTTTTATCTAATACTATAATTAGGAGCCTCTCTTGAAATCATAACATCATGTGGGTGGCTTTCCTTCATGCTTGCGCTTGTAATACGGATGAATTGAGCGTCAGTCTTTAAAGCAAGCAAATCTTTCGAGCCACAATACCCCATCCCAGCCCTCAATCCGCCAACAATTTGATACATAACATCCTGAACAGATCCTTTATATGGAACTCTACCGCTAATCCCTTCTGGTACAAGTTTTTTCACATCGTCCTCAGCATCTTGGAAATATCTGTCTTTAGATCCTGTTTCCATAGCTTCAATGGACCCCATACCTCTGTATCCTTTAAACCTACGTCCTTCATACATAAAAGTAGCACCAGGGCTTTCCCCAGTACCAGCAAGCATTGATCCAACCATTACGCTGTCTCCACCACCAGCTAGAGCTTTGACTATATCACCAGTATATCGTACACCACCGTCAGCAATTACAGGAACTCCAGAGCCTTCTAATGCATCTGAAACATTCATTATAGCAGAAAGTTGCGGGACACCTACACCTGCAATTATTCTTGTTGTGCAAATAGACCCCGGTCCTACACCCACTTTTATAGCGTCAACTCCAGCCTCTACTAAAGCAAGGGCTGCAGCTCCTGTTGCAATGTTTCCACAAACTATCTCTAGGTTGGAGAATTCCTTCTTTACCTCTCTCACAACGTCGATTACTCCTTTGCTGTGCCCGTGTGCTGTATCGATTATTATAGCGTCTACATCAGCTTCAACGAGAGCCGAAACTCTCTCCACAGTATCAGAAGTAACACCAACTGCTGCGGCAACACGTAACCTCCCGAATTCATCCTTACAAGAATTAGGGAACTCAGTAAGTTTGATAATATCTCGATATGTAATTAACCCTATTAGTTTGTTGTCATTATTAACAACCGGAAGTTTTTCAATTTTATGCTCGCGTAGAATATCAGCGGCATTGTCAAAATCAGTTCCGTTAGAAGTTACAATTAAATTCTCACTTGTCATAACCTCAGAAATAGGTCTAGTAGAACTATTCTCAAATCTCAAATCTCGATTTGTGACAATTCCGAGTAGAATATTTGAAGAATCGACAACAGGAATACCACCAATTCTTCTCTCTCGCATTATTTTTAAAGCATCTTGAACAGTTGCATCACGGTTAAGTGTTATGGGGTCTTGAATCATACCATTCTCAGAGCGCTTAACTTTCAAAACTTCAGCTGCCTGCTGCTCTATACTCATGTTTTTATGAATCACACCTATGCCTCCTTCTCTTGCAATAGCTATAGCCATCGCGCTTTCAGTTACAGTATCCATTGCAGCGGAAATAATGGGTACTTTCAACTCAATTTTCCTTGTGAATTTAGTTTTTAGTTGCGTATCGCGTGGAAGTACTTCTGAGTAGGCAGGGACGAGCAGTACATCGTCGTATGTTAGTCCTTCTCCAAAAAACTTAGACTCTTTAATAGGCATGCTTAAATAATTGAATCGTTTTATTCGCTGTCCAGCACGTCGGATAACGATTCGCGCAAAGGTACTTATTTAAGGCCTAATAACTTGCACACTTTTAGATATCATGTGCCATTTGCCTGATCCGTCTAAAGCCTCAGTAATAACTGTATAAACACCATCTGGGACCATCTCATTGTTATTTAAACCATCCCAACATTCATCAGGGTTCTCAGACTCGAATATTACATCTCCCCATCTTGAAATAACAGTTAGTTTGTAAAAGTTTTCGTTTGCAGCAGAACCTGTAGAAACAAATCCCAGCGTTGATTCACCTGGATTCCAAGGAAACCAATCATTAATAAGGTCTCCATTCGGAGTAAATGCATCGGGTATCCACAACAGAGGATCTTCAGTTAAACAAACCCTATTTGAGCTAGCTCCGTTCAGTCCGTTAGTCATATCATTGTCGATTGCGATAATGGTGTAGCAAAAATCACCAGGTAAATGGGTGAGGTCTCCCACATAGTCTTCAGCGTGAAATTCCTCGTGTGAAAAAGTTGTGAGCGGGCTGTTTGCGGATAGTCGTGTCGGTGCTCTTAATAATTCGTAAGAGCTAACTCCCTCAGGAAATTCTAGGTACTCAGACCAAATTAGACTATTCTCAAAATCAGCTTCACTAATACTCTGCCACCCTTTCAGTAGTATAGTTGATGCGATATTAGAGGTGGACGTTGCGGCTTCACAAACATTGTACGCAGAGCACCTATAAGTATAACTCTTAGAATCTGTATTAACATTTGAGTCTACGAAAGTGATTGGAAACCCAAGAGAACTTGGGACCGGCTCAAAAACAGGTAGCCAAACACTATCTTCTTCAACTAATTTTTCAAGTTGATATAAACTTGCCTCAACAGCTGTAGGGTCCGTTTCAATATAAATCTCCACACTACCGTCAGATAAAACTGACGCTCTCTTTAAAACAGGGGCATTAGCCGATTCTGGATATAAAAAGTCAAGTTCAAATTCACTTGAGTGAGCTACATTGCCTGATGTTGATTCAGCTAAGACTCTATACTTATTTGTACTTTCAGTGTTATCGCCTACGTGGAGGTAATCGTTGACACTAGCTCCGACATCGTCAAGAGTTATCCACGGTCCGTAATTAGATAACGCTTCATCATAAATACTTACCTGAACAGAATAGTGGTCAACTCCCCCCTCAATTCCAAAGGGAGTATTCCAGCTTATTTGTGCGCTGTACGTACAAGGCAACTGAGTTGCAATAGTAAATATTGAAGCTGTACAAGCTCCTGCCGCATTGGGATTAGGAGTCCCATCATCATTAATGCATTCAAAAGCAGAAACTCTGTAGCTCTCAGGTTGAGATGAAGCAAGTGAAGTAGGAATTAAAGCCGAAGTGGCGTTAGGGTTGTCTATTTGCAATACCTCAGCAGACCCAGCACCAGAGCATTTGTAAATAATATACCCAAGAGTCTCTGCTGTAACAGTGTAATCAAAGAAGACCTCAGCTAATCCAGTTGCGGGGTCGACATCGACATGAGTTGTGACCGGCAACTCTCCATTCACACTACCCACAACTAAATCCGTTGAGTTGCTCTCGTGTACATCAATACCATTCGATGCGGTTTGTCTTACCCTGTATATATTTACTGACACGCAGGGTCCGGGGTTGTCTGTAAATGACCCTCCGAGTTGTGAATCGGGAATTATTGCTATAGTATCCCAAACACTCGTGAATTCATTCAATCTTTCTAAAAAAAAATCTCCCCCCGCACTTTCACCAGAAACAGCATATGGACTATTCCAAACAAGATCAACTTCATCTACTCCCGCTCCAATGCTAGCTTCTATATGAATACTGCATAATGTAGGTGAAGTTGGGGAAATGTCATTAGTAGTCCCCCCATCCATCGACGTGATCTGTACTGCAGTATAACAATGAGCTTCAGCATTTGCGTTGTACAAAAATGATGGCATTACCCATCCAGTAGGCAACACCCCTGTTTCTGTATTTGGACCCACTAAATGTGGAGACGGACTAAGAAGTACGCCAGGAATATCATAAACCTGAATTTCATTCCGAATAAACTCCTCACCACCAACAGAAGAAAACACATCCCAGTACAATGTGGCATTTCCCGCAGCATTAACGCTATTAACATGCGTTAAATTAGGCTGAGCATACATATCAGTATTTGAAGAAAATGTATATGCAACAAGAATAAAAAGTAGAATTTGCTTCATGCCATAAAATTACAACACCTAAAGCCCACTATAAGCTTCATTGAAATTATTATTAGCAACGGATTCTTTATACCTTATAGTATATCTTAATTTTGTCCTATGAACTTCTCAGTTTTCCCCAATATGCCTGAATCGTCAAAACTATTGGTTTTCACATCAGATATCACGCTTGATAAAATATCATCTAAAAGATTTATGTCGAGATTAGATAAGTTTCTATCTACATGGTCATCCCACGGGTCTCAACTTGATACAGACTCTTTATTAATTGCAAATCGAGTTGTATTTATTGCTGTAGATGAAAGTAGATCTAGTGCTTCAGGGTGTTCAGTTGATTCATTGACAAACTTTATTAAATCTGAAGGCGTTGCCTCTGGAGTAGATTGGTTTAATCGTCATCAAGTTTTATATAGAAGTACGATTAATAGTGATTTCACCTCAGATTGGTTAGTCAATACGTTAGATAATTTCATCTCACTCATAAATGACGGAAGCTTAACCGAGAGTGTTCAAACTTTAAACACTACAGTTTCTGTTGTTAGAGAAGCTCGAAAATCGATAATTCAACCCTTTTCACACAGTTGGTACTCACGCCTATTATGACACATTTATTCGTCGAATCACGTTTTTTTTTCTACAAACCTCAATTTTTTACAAACGAATTTTTGCAATTCTTTTGGTTTCTTAGTCTGAATCACCTAATTTTAACGCGTTGAAATGTCTTTTTATGTTAATTAAAAGTCATGGATGCACTCTGAGGAGTTGACTGTCACTGCTTTTTATACGTCAGTTCAGCTATTATGAGTTTTGAATTTGTAAATAATTTTTTTTGATTTAATCTTTAAACCTGTTCATATGTTTAACAATTACACGAAGTTAACGACTGCCTTTGCTGCGTTTGCACTTCTTTTTTCAACTGGAGCCTGGTCGCAATGCGCACCTGGCGAGGTAGCTATTGATTATGCTATCACTGGAGGATCTTACGCCTCTGAAATTACTTGGACTCTTAATGATGCTGCCGGAACTCCGGTGTTCTCTGGAGTAGCCCCTATTAGTGGTCAATGGTGTTTATTACCTGGAGACTACACATTTATTGGATCCGATTCTTTCGGTGATGGATGGAATGGAGCAACGGCGACGTTTACTAGCGCAGGAAACTTGATCGGTTTCTTTGAGTTAACTGCTGGTTCTAGTGGTTCTATTGTACTTTCTGTATCTGCCGACATAGCCGGTTGTACAGATCCTGCAGCATCTAACTATAATGATGCGGCTACTGTAGATGATGGGAGTTGCTGTTTTGATGACTTGGTTACAATCAACCTCTACGATTCGTGGGGAGATGGATGGGCCTGGGCTGGTGTTATTGGTGGACTTGACTTTGCTGGAGTTTTCTATGAGTTCTTAAATGGAGACCAAATGTCATTAACTTTCTGTCTTCCTCCGGGATGTTACTCAGGTACTATGACATTAGATCAATACACTAGTGAGGCTTCTTGGTCTGTAGATGTAAATGGCGTTGAAATTGCTACTGGTAGTGGTACTGAGCTATTCTTCTCTTCAGACCCAGCTTGTATTGTTGCTGGATGTAATGATGCTTCAGCTTGTAACTACGATATTACTGCTAATGTAAATGATGGTTCATGTGATTACTTATCTTGTGCTGGTTGTACTGACCCAACCGGATGTAACTATGATTCTACAGCTACTTTAGACGATGGTTCATGTGATTTTTCATGCATAGGATGTATGGATGCTACTGCTACAAACTATGATGCTGCAGCTACTGTTGCTTGTGTTGATTGTTGTTCTTATTGCATGGGTGCTTTTGCGGGTACTCTTACTGTAGGTGGTGGTACTTGGGATAGTGAGATTGGATGGACTCTTTCTTTAGGTGGCGTTGTTGTTGCTACTGGAGGAGCTGAGCAAGTTAATTTATGTCTTGATGCAGGATGTTATATTTTTGATATGACTGACGCATATGGAGATGGATGGAACGGCGGAACATATTCTTTCGACGGATATGACGGTGTAAACGTTTTCACAGGTGATATTAATACAGCTGCAGCTGGAGACGGCACTTCTGAAGGAGCTGATTACCTAGACTTGAATGGTGGCGCTTGTACAATGGGCTGTATAGATGCTGGAGCATGTAACTTTGATGCAACTGCTGCATTTGATGATGGCTCTTGTCACTACGGTTGTGTAGGATGTATGGACTCATCTGCTGCGAACTACGATCCGAACGCTACTATAGATAGTGGACTTTGTGTTTACTGTGACCCAGGTACATTTGTTCTTACAGTAAACATGTCTGACTCATACGGTGACGGATGGAATGGAGCTGTTTACTATGTGTACGATCAAGTTTCAGGAGCTCTTATGCTTACTGGTGATCTTGATAATGCATTCTCTGGAGATGGCCTTTCTGAAGGTTCTGATTTAGTTTGTTTAGCACCTGGTTGCTATACAGTTCAAGTAAGTACAGGAGCTGCTCCTGATGAAGTTAGCGTTTCTTTATCTGATCAATTTGGCACTAACTACGGTTCTACCGGAGCTGGCACTACTTACCCACTTGATTTCACATTAACAGGTGCATGTGCATTTTCTGGATGTACTAGCCCTAGCGCTCTTAACTATAACATAAGCGCATCTATTGATGATGGATCATGTCAGGAGCCACCTGCAAACGATCAACAAGCTAATGCTGAGGCGGTAGCTTGTGGAGCTTACGTTTCTGGTTCACTTCTTTATTCAACTGATGATTCTAACCTTATAGGTACAGAGTTCGGTAATAATGATGTTGCTACTGCTGGAGTTTGGTACACATATAATGCTGCTGCTGACGAACAAGTCACTTTCAGTACTTGTGATACACCAGCAAACGATGCTACTACTGATTACACTCAGGATACTAAACTATTTGTATTCACACAAGCTATCGATGGTTCTTTAGAAGTTATTGCTTCTAACGACGATGGATGTGCTACTGGATGGATGTCTAAAGTAACTATCAATGCCGCAACTGGTACTGATTACTTAATACATGTTAGTGAGTACAGTGCTTTCACAGGTGGAAATGACTTTGTTCTTTCTGTTTCTTGTGCAGTATGTGGAGATGCTCCTTCAAATGACGATTGCGCTGGTGCAGTTGCTCAAGTTGATGGTGTTCCATTCACTGGTTCTACTTGTTGTGCTGCTGCTGAAGGATTATACATGAGTCAAGTTGGTCTTGGTACTGCTTACGGAGTATGGTTTACTTTCAACTCATCTAACTACGATACATTCGATTTCACATTGAGTAACGTTAGTAATGAAGTTTTAGGATTATACATCTTTGATGGAATTTCTTGCGAAACTATTACTGCTGCTGCTGGTTGTGTCTTTACAGGTACTTGCGCTGGTTCAGTTGAGAATTTCTTAAATCTAATTCCTAACGAAGACTATTACTTCTGCGTATTTACTACTGATACTGATGGTTGTGGTGACTTTGAGTTTACTACTAGTGGTGTAATCTTCGGTTGTACTGACGCAGCTGCGAATAACTTCAATCCAGATGCTACTCATGATGATGGTACTTGTGATTTCGCTGGTATAGTTCCAGCTAATGATATTTGTGATACAGCTGAGGCTTTAGCATGTAACACAGTAACTACTGGATCAACTGGTGGAGCGACTATCCTTGGATCTCCAATCGGAGTTGCTGGATGTGAAACAGCTCCTGGAGCTGGTGTTTGGTACTCATTCGTGGGTGACGGACAACTTCATAACCTTAGCACATGTGGGTCTGCTATCGATTCTAAGATTAACATTTACACAGCTGATGTTGCTTGTGGAGGTGGTGGAATTGATGTTCCTCCTGCCGATGCATGTGGAGCTGGACTTGTTACTGTTAATTATAGTGTAGGTGGCGGTTCTTATGATTCAGAGATTTCTTGGGACCTTGTTGATGCTGGTCTTGTGAGTGTTGCTTCAGGATTTGCTCCTACTACTGGAAGTGTTTGTCTTGCTGAAGGCGACTACACACTAAATATGAATGATGCATGGGGAGACGGATGGAATGGCGGTAGTGCGACATTTACAAATGGTCTTGGCGATGTTATTGGCTTCTTCTCTTTGGATGCTGGTTCTGCGGGATCTGGTACATTAACTGTTGCTGCATACCCAATGGATCCTGTATACATTGCAGGTGACTTCACTTGCTTCGCATCTGCTTCAAGTAGTGATGGAACAGGAGCATGTTCTTTATTCGATGCTGACGATGTTAATTTCGAATTCGTATCAACTGTAGGAACTCTTTACTACGTTCTTGTTGGTTCTACTGGTGCTGCTGGCGCTTTCGATCTAGTGTTTGATTGTGCTACTGTAGTTGAGGGATGTACGAACTCTGCTGCTTGTAACTTCGATCCATTAGCTAACGTAAGTACTGATACTTGTGATTTCTGGTCATGTGTTTGTGCTTCTGAAACAGGAACACCTGTTCAACTAAATATGGTTGATGCGTTCGGTGACGGTTGGAATAATGCAGGTTACACAATTTCTGATCTTGCAGGTAATCTAATTTTCTCTGGAGATTTGGATAACGCTCAGTGGTTTGTAGATAATGATAACTATTCTGGACCTGAGTACGGATTCGATATGCTTTGTCTAGAACCTGGATGTTACAACATAACAGTTGTTCCTGGCGATTGGGGTTCTGAGGTGTCTTGGGATGTCTCTCTCGAAGATGGTTCTATACTTGTAGCTGGAGGTGCTCCAGATTCTCAAACTATCTCTGTTGGAGGTGCTGTTTGTGGATGTACTGATGCAGGCGCTTGTAACTACGACGCTCTTGCAACAGACGAGGATGGTTCTTGTGAGTACTTGACATGTGCAGGATGTACGGATGCTGCTTCATGTAGCTACGATGCTCTTGCAACTATCGATGATGGTTCTTGCTGCTACAGTAACTGTGTAGATGTACAGATGTTTGATTCTTACGGTGACGGATGGAACGGAGGTGTTTACACTCTATCTTCTGTTGACGGAACTGTTATCGGATCAGGTACTATCGACAATGGTAGTGCTGTAACTGATTCTTACTGTCTAGCTGACGGATGTTACACTATTGATGTAGTTGGCGGAAGTTGGTCATACGAGATGAGCTGGACTATACTTGGTTCATTCGGTGGATTAGTTAGTGGTTTAGCTGATGAGTCTGTTACTTTCAACGTAGGATCTGCTGATCAATGTGTTGTTGGTTGTGATATCTCTTGCGCGTGTAACTACGATGCAGCAGTTAATATCTCTGATGTTTCTCAGTGTGTATTCTCTGGTTGTGAAGGTTGTACTTACCCAGATGCTAGTAACTATGACGGTGCTGCTATAAGTGATGATGGTACTTGTACATTCGATATTGCTAACCCTTGTCCTGCGGACTTGAACGGTGATGGATCGGTTACTACTGGTGACCTTCTTGAATTCTTAGGAGCGTTCGGTACTGTTTGCTAAGAATAGAATAACTATATATAAAGAAAGCCCCGCGAAAGCGGGGCTTTTTTATTGCCTAAACTTTTTTAATACATATAATTATCCCATCCAAGATCCGCCGTTGATATCGATAGCCTGTCCTGTAATGGAACGTTGTACTCCGGAGAATAGAAAAGCTACAAGTTCTGCGATCTCACCAGGGGAGCTGAAATAGCCTGTAGGGACAAGATCTTTTTGGTTTTGAAGCATAACATTATAATCTACACCAGCTCCATCTGCCATAGCTTGAATGCTTGATTTTGCCATATCGGTATCTACCCACCCTGGATTAATAGCATTGATAAGAATTCCTTCTCGAGAGTATTCTGTAGCTAGACTTCTAACAAGTCCTAGAAGGCCTGTTTTAGATGCAACGTATGCCGATTGATGTGGCACGCCAAATCTTGCAAGACAGCTCGAAGTAATTACGATGTTCTTATTTGAAATACCTGCTAAAGTTGCTTTTTGTAACCATGGTATGCTTGCCATACATGTGTTGTAAGTTCCAGAAAGGTTCGTATTAATAATTTCACTCCATCTATCGTTTTCACTGTGAGCGAAATCATTTGAGCCCCCTATTCCTGCATTTGCGAATATATTAACTAAAGGGTGCTCCTTCAGTTTAGTAGAGGGATCTGAAAGTAATTGTTTTACTGAGTTAGGGTCTGATATATCTATAGAATAAATTCGATGTCTTTCCCTATTCTCTAGTGATTCAAGGAGTTTTTCTAAAGGAGAGATACGTCTGCCCACTAGTAAGAGTCGAGAGTTTTTTAGGCCAGAAAGTTTGCGTGCGGTAGCTGCTCCGATACCTGTTCCAGCACCTGTGATAAGAATTGTATGCATACTACAAATGTGGGGTTAACTTTGCACTTATATGAGGTTAACGAATTATTTTATTCACCCTGCAGATAATAGATACTATGTGTTTTCTTTTCAAGAAGAGGATCACAGTATGATTTTCAAAGATTTACTTGAAAATAAGTCCATTCCTTTTGAGTTTCAAAAGGATGAAGAACTCGAATATGGGGCTAAATATTTATTTGGGGTGCCAAGGACTCACTTTCAAGATGCTCTAAAACAAAATCACCTTTTGTACGCTGATATTAGATCACCTTTTATTCCCAATAAATATTTTCGTTGGCTATTGCTTGTTATAACGGCAGCCTTTCTGCTTTTAGCAATACTTGGTGCTCTTTCTACAAAAATGAATGCACAGACCTTACCAAAAAAATCTGTTTGGGAACTCTCAGTTTTAGCGAGAATGAATACACCCTTTTCTATGGTGGGAGTTGAGGATGAAGCATTTGAAGATTTGGGTTTAACCTCCGTTTGGTCTCCTAAAATAGGTCAAGAATTAGGAATGAGGCTTCAGTATAGATTAAAGAAGAATTGGAGTTTTGGAACAGGTATTCAATGGGCTAGTAGGAATTACTCTATTGAGTTACATTACTCAAATGACACATTAGCCATAAACGATTTTGATACAATACCACAACTTAGAACTGTAGGGTACAGAATCCCGTTTTTTGCGGAAACAAGAGTACCTCTGGGTTTAGGGTATTTTGTATCTGCAACAGCAGGATTGGGAGTAGAGATAAAGCCCTCTGATTCATACGTAAATTCTGACAATTATGAAGCCTACCTCGGGAGGGTTAGATGGGCTTCGTTACATATGATTTCGGAAATAGGACTCTACAAGGAACCTGAGAGAGATAAACCGGGATGGTATATAGGACTTTATTGGTCGAAAGGGGTTGGAAAATCAATTTGGGTAGAACAAGTCGTTCTATTTGAAAGTGATTACAGAATAGTTTCAAGAGGATATCTAAATTCTACTTTAGCTGGGATAGAGCTCAGGATATTACTTGAGTAGATTGCTGCGTACGAAGCCGGAGATTACTTTCCCGTCGGCACGACCTGCCATTGCGGCTGAAGCAATACCCATTACTCTCCCCATATCGGCCATTCCAGAAGCACCAAGTTCAGAAATAATTTCTAGAACTTTTGATTCAATCTCTGAGTCGTTTAATGCGCTGGGTAAATATTCGCTTAGGACCTTCGCTTGAGAAAGCTCATCTTCAGCAAGGTCTTCTCTCGATTGAGATTTATATACTTCAGCAGTTTCAAGCCTCTGCTTATACAACTTGCTCAAAATCTTAATTGCTTCATTGTCACTTAGATCTTCAGTTGCCCCAGTTTTACTCTGTTCAAGCATAAACTTTGACTTAGCATCTCTTAAAGTAGCTAGTTTAACTTTGTCTTTTGCTAGCATAGCATCCTTGATGCCACTCGTGATTTGTGAATGTAATCCTGACATTAATCTACATTATCGTGAAGAAATGGATTGTCATCACGAAGTTCGATTCTACGTTCACCATTTTCATCAACTTCTTCATTAACAGAGAATCGGCTAGCTGTAGATTCAGAAGAATGTTTGATTTCATCTAATATCACGTTTCTGCGTTTGTAAGCAGGCTCGTTTTCTAAATCTGAAATTCTTCCCGGAAGTCTAAGTTTAATTTTCATATCACTTAGAATTTTTTTAGTTTGCTTTTGGCGAGCAGCGTAAGCTTCTTTGCTTTTTTGATCTACCAATGGCTTTCTAAAAGTGTCAGAGGGAGTTTTATCTAGAGGGGCATCATCAAGATTGTGGATGATAAATTCATCTTTTTTGTCTTCTTCCTCAGAAGGTGTTTCGATATTTTGTGGATCTCCATTAGGTTCCTCTTCAATTTTTCCATCGACGCCCTCCATCTCTCCATTTTCCTCTACGTTCTCGCTTTCAGTATTTATTTCTTCAGTTGTGTTACCAAACAATTCTGATTGATTTGCCATAAATGGCTCACTTAGTTCTTCATTTGATTTTTCAGGAGTTGAATCTACTGCCCGATTGATCGGTTCTGTAACTTCGTTAGGTTCGTCGCCTAAATTGTATGTAATTTTTTCTTTTTCAACTGGTGCAGCTCCTGTCTTTACTTCATGAGCTTCGAAGCCAGTTGCTATCACTGTTATGCATAAATCCTCTTCTAGATTTTCATCCATAGCGTAACCCCAAATTACTTCCGCATTTTGGCCTGCAGCCTCCTGAATGTAATCAGTTATCTCCATGATTTCATCCATAAGAATTTCTTCATGACCCATAGTAATGTTAAGAAGGACATGCTTAGCTCCGATTATGTCATTGTCGTTTAACAGTGGACTCTCAAGAGCTATAGTTACCGCGTTCTTAGCCCTTCCTTCTCCTGATGCCATTCCCGAGCCCATAATAGCGTTTCCACTTTGACGCATCACAGTATTAACGTCATTCATATCGACGTTAATTTCTCCTGTTCGAGTAATTACCTCAGCAATACCTTTAGCCGCTATACTTAGTACTTGGTCCGCATTTTTAAAAGCTGCCCTTAATGTTTGATTGCCGTATAACTCACGAAGTTTATCGTTGCGTATTACAAGAAGAGTGTCTACAGCTTCCCTCATATTCTTTAATCCACTATCAGCTTGATTAGCTCGTTTTTTACCTTCAAACTTGAATGGTACGGTTACAATTCCCACAGTTAGTATTCCCAGATCTCTACAAGCCTTAGCAATTACTGGTCCTGCTCCTGTTCCTGTTCCACCACCCATTCCTGCAGTAACGAAAACCATTTTTGTGTCTGAGCCTAAAAGAGTTATTAAGTCATCAAGATTTTCAATAGCCGCATTTTTCCCTACTTCCGGAATAGATCCAGCGCCTTGGCCTTCAGTTAAAGTCGCTCCAAGTTGTACTTTTAAAGGTACTGAGCTGACATCGAGTGCTTGCGCGTCAGTGTTGCAGACAATAAAGTCCACTCCTTTGATTCCTTGTGTGAACATTGTATTGACAGCGTTCGAGCCGCCTCCTCCAACTCCAATTACTTTGATTGGATTGTTCGATGATTTAGGTAGTGCAAATTCCATTTAAATATTTTTTTTCGGTTGGGCTATTGTGAGTCTTCTTCTTTTTCGAACCATTCTTTAATGGTTTTCATAAATTCATCCATGAATCCAGATCTATTTCTTTTTACTTCTGGCTTTTTTATTTCCTGATTATTCTCTTCAGCTTCCTCATAACCTCTAATTACAAGTCCTACTCCAGTTGAGAATGAAGGGATATTAGTGTCTTGTGGTGGTTCATGTAGATGCTCATTTGGGTAACCCACTCTACAATCTAACCCTGTGTGATATTGAAAAAGCTGTGTAATGTGTCTCATTTGAGAACCACCGCCTGTAACGACGATACCACCAATTAATTGATCACGGAACCCTGAGGCCTTAATTTCATAATCAACGTGCTCGATAATTTCTTCCATTCGAGCTTCAATTATGTTTGCTAGATTATGAAGAGATATTTCCTTTGGTTTTCTGCCAGATAGTCCTGGAATACAAACAATTTCGTTGTCCTTCATTTCATTTGCTAAGGCAGAGCCAAACTTACATTTTGATTTCTCTGCCTGTTTTTCCATGATGTTGCACCCTTGGCTAATATCACTACTTATAACTTTTCCACCGAATGGTATTACGGCAGTATGTCGGATGATGCCATCTTGAAAAATTGCAATGTCCGTTGTTCCCCCTCCTATATCAACAAGTGCAATTCCCGCTTCTTTTTCTTCTTCTGTGAGTACCGAAGAAGAAGAGGCTAGAGGCTCTAGGACAAGTTGGTCTATATCTAAACCTGCTTTTGTAATACAACGGTATATATTTCTTGCGGCGGCTATATCTCCGGTAATTATGTGAAAGTTTGCTTCTAAACGAACTCCGGCCATTCCCACGGGGTCTTTTATTCCCGGCTCGCTATCTACTGTGTACTCTTGTGGTAAAACGTGAAGTATTTGTGCACCGGGTTGCATTACTAACCGACTCATATCATCTATAAGATCATTTATGTCTTTGCGACTTATTTCGTCATCTATATTTTCACGAGTAATCATACCCCTGTGCTGAAGGCTTTTAATGTGTTGACCGGCGATACCTACGTTCACAATTTTAATCCCGACACCAGAATCTTCCTCGGCAGCTTTTACAGCTTGCTTTATAGAACTAACAGTTCTTTCGATGTTTGAAACAACCCCTCGAGAAACTCCCACTGAGTTACTTTTACCGTAACCGAGGATTTCGATTTTACCATGTTCGTTTTTCTGACCTACGAAGCAAGCTATTTTAGTTGTTCCAATATCAAGCCCTACTATAATCTCAGGGTCTGTTGATTGTAATTCGTTTTCCATGGTAGTGTATTAATAAACGTGTCTTTTTGCGATAACCTGATTTTTATAACTCAAGTCAATACGTGAGTAGTTCTTAAGATTGCCTGTTTTTATTTGGGCTCTATAAAAAGTCAATAAATTCCTTCTTAACTCCTCGGGCTTTGGTGATGAGCCAAGAAACACTCTTGCACCAATCCTGGGTATTATTTCTAATTCTCCAAGAGGGTGTACTATAATTTGGTCTATCAGAGAAGTCCAAAATTCATCATTCTCAATTTCCTTGATAAACGAAATTGCATGACTAACTTCTTCACTATTTTTCGCGTGAATAATTGGAACTCGTGCAGAATAATTTGGGTCTAAAGGCATAGATTCACCTAATTCATCAATGTAATAATCGGAAAAATTGTCGATATGAACTCTTGCTTGAGCTCTACGCTGAGCAAGTTCGATGACGAGTTCCCCATTTAAATTTGAGAAAATCGTTACATTTAAAACACTTGGGATATTTATCAAGTGAGAGTGCATAGCGTCTAATTGTAGATCTTTTTCAAGCTCTCCAATAATTTTACCGTAAGATTCTAGGTGAGTTCTGACGCGGGGGACAGTTAAAAACTTACTATCAACGTCATCAATTATTGAGATATTGATAGATGTGATACGTTTTTCAACTTTGTCAGCATAAGTAAATCCGAGCAGAGTAATGATAGATCCTATTAGGACTAATATACTGAGGATTGTTGCTGTGCTTGACTTCATGATAAACTTAGGCTTTCATGGTTATCCATTTTTTTAGCTTTGGAACTATCTGACTAATGTCTCCAGCTCCAACAGTTAAAAGGATTTCCACGGGGTGTGCCTTTAAGTTATCTAAGATGGAATTTTTTGTTGAGGTTTTTCCATGGGGGTGCGAGATCTTTTCAAATAGCGATTGTGTATTGAAACCGGGTATAGGATTTTCTCTAGCGGCATAAATTGGAAGTAGAATTAGCCTGTCAGGTTTTCTCAATTCATGAACAAATCCGTCCATTTGGTCTAATGTTCTTGAGTAAAGATGTGGTTGAAAAATTACCGTTAAGTGTTTGTTTGGAAAATGTGTCCTTACCGCTTCAATAGTCTTTTTTAACTCGGTCGGGTGATGAGCATAATCGTCTATGTAGACTTTAAACTCGGAATTTAAATGAATTTGAAAGCGTCTGTAAATTCCCTTAAAAGAATTAATTCTAGATTTAATAACTTCCTTTTTAGCACCGGCTAAATACGCTAGGGCAGCTGCTGCAACGATATTTTCAAGATTGTGTTTACCCATTAAGTCTACTCGAACCTGAGGAATCACCAGTTTGCCATTTCCTAAACTCAGCGTAAATGAAGAGCCTGAACTTGTTTGGGATATATCGGTAGCGTAATGAGTTAATGAACAATCCTCTAATCCGTATGTCTCTATATTTTGTAGATTATTGAAAGTAGTTGCTATTGAGCTGTGTATGACAACCTTTTCCTTTACCTGAGAGGCAAAAATTTTGAATGCTTCGATAAAATTTGATTCACTTCCATAAACATCTAAATGGTCTGGATCTATTGAACTAATAGCAGCGTGAGTGGGGAGAAGGTGGTGGAAACTTCTATCAAATTCATCAGCTTCAACGATATTCCATGTTGCATTGGGTGAATAGTATAGATTGCTATTTGTTTCAGCTGATATTCCACCTATAAACGCATTACACCTTTGAGGAGTGCCGTCAATTATATGAGCTAATAGTGCAGTGGTAGAAGTTTTACCGTGAGTGCCAGAAATTGCGAGTGTAGTTTTAGATTTGGTTATTTCCCCTAATAGTTCAGCCCTTTTGATTGCTTTGTGACCTAATTTTTTGAGAGCAACAAGATGTGGGTGATCTGAGGAAATTGCTGGTGTGGTGACAAGTAATAAATCCACATTTTTAATTTCTTCAGGAATGGAAGAATCACATATATTGAAATTGATGTTTATCCCCTCTTGTTTGAGTTGATCAGTTAACGGGGTTTCTGTTTTATCATATCCCGACACATGCCATCCCGTTTTGTTTAAATACCTTGCA
>JABISU010000066.1 GCA_018700255.1 Flavobacteriales bacterium
TGAACAAAGATGGTTTCATTTTGATCCGAATTTTTATAGAAGACTTCCTCTTCGATTTTAGGTGGCGAAGCGAGTTCAATATCGAGATCAACATTAAATAAAATAGGCACCCTCGAATCGAGATAATCTTTCCCGGGCTTCACATTAAATCCTTCTAATTTTCTAGATTTCAAATTACATTCGATGGCAATCTTAGGCCTCACATCGACACTGCCCAGGATTTCTTTCACCATGGTAGGGCTGTTGTAGTGATATAAAATGGATGTTACACCAGTAAAGCCAGCAGTGCCGAATACCTGCTCACTGTAAAGCGCGCCATCTTCTCTTCGAAACTGAGTGTGTCTCTTGTGAGGAATTTCCCCTAATTTCTGGTAAAAAGGCATTTTTTCTCTTAATTAGATACTTCGCTAAGTTACTTATTCCAAATTGGTTTTACCTGAATTGATCATTTGTGCATACCAAGGAAGATTACCTTCCTTAGTGAGTGACCATTTAAGACTGAGCTTTTGACCTATTCTCAAAGACGCACCTTTCGATAAGTTGTTTTTCCTCAATAAAGCAGATGTTTTAATTCCATAGATTTGAGAAATTTCCCAAAGGGTTTGGCCTGAACGAACGACATGCCAAGAGTAGGCTGCATACTTCTTTTTAGGCTGTAAATAAACCCTTTCGCCATCAGTAAAGATATAATCCTTAGAAATCTCATTATATCTACGGAACTGCCAAGCCATCATTTCTAAATCATCACTAAGGCTTTTGGGGGAATCCCCTTTTCGAGCAATAATATATTGAATTCCGTGGTCAGTAGTTATTACATCTCGCCTTTGACGCTGAATTCCAATATACGTAGATGTACGGTTGTTATATATATCTGGCCTCTCCTTAACATCATCGTTCCTATTTACACGAGTTATCGCTACATCGTCTAATTCCTCAGAGTCAAGACGATTCAAATCATGACGCTCTATCAATGTGATTAATAAATCCGAGTACTTAGGATTGGTTGCATACCCGCACTTTTTCAATCCCTTAGCCCATCCTTTATAATCGTATAAGTCCAAATCAAATAGCTCCGCATACCTTTTCCTCAACAGAAACTTGCTGTGATCTTCATAACTATCGCGTGGATGATCGTAAACTCTAAAACACTCTCCTTTTTCATCATCATCATGGTATGTTCTATCACCCTCCCAGTCGGCGTGACATTTAATTCCGAAATGATTGTTGGATTTTTTTGCGAGTTCACTTACACCGTTCCCACTCTCTAATATTCCTTGAGCAAGTGTAATACTTGCTGGTATTTTGTAAAGATGCATCTGCCTAACGGCCTCAGTCTTCCAGGTTGAAATATATTCTTCTGCGGAAGCAAGGTTTTCAGCATGAGCGCTTAGTAGAGTCAGAAAACTACAAGTAAAAAGAAATAAACGAGTAAAAGAGGTTTTCATGAGGCATAATCTTAACGTACTGCAAGTTAAAAGCTAGGAGTTTTCACTGAACTTTTTCCCATTAAACACTCAACGATAAAATGTGGAAAACCGTATAAAATAAGATGTTATCCAGGTGTAACGTCGTACTGTTTTACAACTGTACCAGTTGTATCGAAAAACTTCCATTGCCCAGTCTCAACTCCATTGCTGTAAAAGCCTTTAATATTAGGATTTCCGTTAGGATGCCAAGTCTGATAATCCCCATCACTTACCCCGTTTGAATACTCACTTTGTGACCAATGAGTTCCGTTTTCATAAAAAGAGCTCCACGTCCCTATTCTAACCTCCTCCTCACCCTCAATCTTTACCCTTCCTTTCGTGTTTATTTTAAAGTTCTCGAAGTAAGTTATTATTTCTACAACATCACCATCATGATAAATCCTCTCCTCCTTCACTGTCCCATCACCCCAATTTGAAATCACCTCAACTCGATTTGGTTTTTCCTCGACCGTCTCACAAGAGATTATCCCACAAAGCAAAATCACAATTGCAATTACAACGTATATAAATACCCTTTTCATTTGTTTCTTTGGATAGTGAAATCGAGCATGTCAATCAGGGCATTTTTAGCATCTCCTTCTTCGAAATCATTTAAGATTTCCACCGCCTCATTTCGCAGGACCATCATCTTCTCTCTAGCGTATTTTAATCCAGGGCCGTTTAAAATCGCATCCATCACCTCTTTCACCGCTTTGGGATCTTTAGGAGCTCTTTTCACAAGTTTAATTAGACGTCTTCGAGCGTTACCATCGGCAACTTGGAGCGTGTGAATCAGAGGCAGAGTTAGTTTTTTCTCGCGTATATCTTGCCCAGTGGGTTTCCCAGTCCTCTTTCCATCTCCCAAATCCAGCAAATCATCTTTTATCTGAAAGGCCAACCCCGTTTTCTCTCCAAATTTCCACATCACATCAACCTGATCAGCATCTCCCCCAGTTGACGCAGCTCCACAAGCACAACAAGCAGCAATCAACGATGCGGTTTTACGCCTAATAATGTCAAAATAAACTTCCTCAGTAATATCTAATCTCCTGGATTTTTCAATCTGAAGAAGCTCCCCTTCACTCATTTCCTTAACCGCCCTAGATGTAAGTTTCAGTAGATCAAACGCTTCAGCATCTACAGCTGTGAGCAGCCCCCGAGAAAGCAAATAATCCCCCACTAAAACGGCAATTTTCTTTTTCCACAATGCTTGTATAGAAAAGAAGCCTCTTCTTCTATCACTCTCATCCACAACATCATCGTGAACTAAAGTTGCTGTATGTAATAGTTCGATTAGCGAAGCTGCAGTGTGAGTTTTCTCAACAACCTCTCCGTGAAGTTTTGCAGTTAAAAACACAAAAAGCGGCCTCATTTGTTTGCCCTTACGCTTAACGATATAGCGCATAATGGTGTCTAATAATGGAACGTCAGATTTCAGGACTTCTCTAAAATGGCCGGAAAAAACCTGCATTTCTTTTCCTACTGGGGCTTGAATTTCTTTTATGCTCGGCATAGAGGACAAAGGTACGGCTTATCTTTGGGCTATGATTCGATCTATGACAGGTTACGGAAAGGCTGAGGGAGTTGTCACAAACCGCAAGTATTCAGTAGAAATACGTTCACTCAACAGCAAGCAATTTGACTTAAATGCTAGGATTCCTGCGGTTTTCAGAGAGAA
>JABISU010000058.1 GCA_018700255.1 Flavobacteriales bacterium
AATTTTTCGATTATGGAGTACGACTTAACAGAAACCTAGTAATTGACCCTCAGTGTGCGCCTATAGCCTTTGATGCTGGGCCTAATGGGAATCAGCGTAACATGCAGTTATTTAGTTGGTATTTTGCTCCTCTTGCTATCCCTCATGGTGTTACCCACCCCATCACCACGAACTTAGACCCCATTCACTTCGACTTCGTGTCAAGCATAGATACTGTCAGTACAGATGCAGATATCACGAAAACGGTTCTTCTGAGTAGTTCAGCTAGAGCTCGTACATATCTCGCTCCTGTAAGAATTTCAAGCTCTATTGTAGACCTCACACCAGAGTACTTTAGTTCGAACAACACTCCCTTTGCGCCTTTCGCCGTGCTTTTAGAGGGTGAATTTAAATCTCACTTTACTGATATATTGCCTGATACTCTTCGCAGAGATAGTGATTTTGCATTTAGATCTGAAGGTCTGACTTCTGCGATGGTCGTTATCGGCGATGGAGATATAGCGAAAAATAAAACGGTAAATACACCTGAGGGTTGGCAAATTTATCCTTTAGGCTACGACAGATATGCATCTCGAGTCGTTTACGATAACAAGGAGTTCTTGCGCAATACAGTCAATCATCTTTTAGATGAAAAGTCTATGATTTCAATACGCTCAAGGACGATTACCTTGCGCTCTTTAGATGATGAAAGGATCGCTGAGGCAAGGTTGGGTTATCAGTCTCTTGCGCTTGGGCTTCCACTTGTTGTTGTACTCTTCTTTAGTTTAATTGTATTTAAAATTCGTTCTCGTAAATACGGTTCTATTACTTTGAAGCGTTAAATCTCTCGGCATTAAATAACACCTTATAAAAATGAAATCTAACCTTCGCATATTCGTAATACTTGTAATTGTAACTGTATTTACTTTTTTACTTTGGAAGATGCAAGAGGGAGATAATGGAGATCTGTCATCGGAAGTCACTACGGATTTTGCTATTGCAGACACCTCCCTTGTAACTAAGATTTTTATTGCGGGTACTGATGGAGAGTCGGCACTTTTAGAGAGAACATCGGACACACGATTTTGGACTTTAAATGGAAAACACTTAGCGAGAAAGGATGCTACAGATTTGCTTTTGAAAACCTTTGCTAGAGCTGAGGTGAAAGGAGCAGTGCCAGAGTTGCAGCGTTCTACCGTAATTAGAAATCTCAGTGGATCCGGGAAGAAGGTGGAGATCTATTTGGGTGATGATAAGCTAGAGAAAACTTGGTATATTGGTACTGCGACTCCAAGTCATACAGGCACATATATGCTTCTAGAGACTCCTGAAGATGGGAAGTCACGAGAGCCATTTATTGTTCATTTAGAAGGTTTTGTTGGTTTCTTGTCTACTAGATTCTTCACGAACGAAACAGAGTGGAGATACACCGGTGTTTTCGATTTCCCCGGAAGGACTTTAGCTGAGGTAAAGATTACAGATCATGAATCACCTTCAAAATCATACTCTATAAAATCTACAGTGGACGGAGACATCTCTCTTTTTAACGCATCTGGCTCTTCAGTGGACTTTGCGGATACATTAAGAATTCAAGATAAATTTCTAAGGTTTCGTAAAGTTCACTTCGAAACCTTCAATAACCATCTATCTCAGTCTAAAGAGGATAGTATAAGATTATCTCTCCCATGCTTCACATACGAAATTTCTGGGTTTGATGGGAGAAGCGCTCACTTTGATGTGTTTTGGAAATTACCTGGAACTGGAATGGGTGGGCCAGACGATAATAATCACGATGGTGAGCATATGTATGGACTCACTGCAGATGGTGAGCTTGTGCTTGTGCAGAGATATGTATTCGATCCACTTATGGAACCACTATTTAGTAAATAAATTAGTAAATAAATTAGTAAATAAAGTTTAAGGTTAGAAAAGCTGCCTCGCGAACTCTCCCCAAGATTTAGACGCTTTTAATTTGGCGTATGCTTCACCTAATCCAGTATGTTCTTTACTAAACCAAGCTTTAATAGCTTCTCCAAGCGCATTTGAATCTCCCGGTACTACAAGCGCACCAGTCTCATTTGTAATTGAATTAGAAAGGTCTCCGACATTGCTGGCAACGATTGGCAAATCGAATTGTATAGCTGTAGCTGTAACCCCACTTTGAGAAGCAGATAAATAGGGGAGAGCCACAAGATCGGCTGCAACGAAAAAATCACCCAATTGCTCATCTGGGATAAAACGGTTAAATACGTGAATTCTAGATTTCGCTTTGCTGACGTTAATTATTTTCTCATATTTACCCCAAGATCCATAGCATTCGCCTGCGATGATCAAATGAGTATCCTCTGAAAGTAAATTAGCTGCCTTTAATAGAACCGCAAGACCTTTGTATGGCCTTATTAAGCCGAAAAATAAGACTACGTTTTTCGCATTTACAGGAATGCCAAGTTTTTCTCTTGCCATCTTCTTCTCGGGCTTATTAGGTAGATCGTCGTATAAAGGGTGGAACAAGGTTTTTATGGATAGATCGGGTGCTAATTTTCTTACGTCTTGAGTTACAGATGTGCTTAAAGTTACCACGTTATCCACTCGTTTGAGAAACCTTCGGGTAAGCCATTTGTCGGAAGCCTTCCCGTCGTGAGAAGTTGCGTTGTGCATTATGGCGATAACCTTTGTCTCAGGCGATAGACGCTTAATAGACCTTGCTACCCCTCTTAAAGCAGGTGCTAAGGCTGAATGCCAAAACGGTAAAATCAACACATCCACTCCTTCATCACATAAAATTATTTTAGCTGTTTTACGCCAAGAGTTTGGTGAAATAGAATCCAGTGGAGCTGATGTAGAACGGGGAGGGGTTGATGTTCCGGATTTTGTTTGGGCTACACCTGGGAACAAGATGGCGGGATACTGGCGGCTCCAGTTAAAGCAATTTACCATATGCCCCTCAGTTCTTAGAGCTATTGCCAACGCATCGTTAAATTGCGCAATTCCTCCACGATACGGATGAAAAGTTGATGCTATGGCTATTTTCATGGGATGATTTTCAAGTACAATTTCCTAATGCAATTTACGCCCCTTATTCTCAACTATCTTTGCAATAGAAAATAATACAAATGAATGCATTTCTTGTTGATGGAGTGAGAACTCCTGTAGGGAATTTTGGTGGCACTCTTGCTTCGATCAGAACAGATGATTTAGCTGCATTAACTATTTCAGAGCTTCTGAAACGCAATTCAAGTCTTGACCCCGCTATGGTGGGCGATGTGATCTTAGGTTGCGCAAACCAAGCTGGAGAGGATAATAGAAACGTCGCTAGGATGGCTTCACTTCTTGCTGGCCTGCCTGTCTCTGTGCCTGGTGAAACAGTAAATAGACTTTGTGCATCTGGACTTGCCTCCGCTGTAAACGGGTCTCGTATGCTAGCTTTAGGAGATGCTGATCTTGTTATTGCTGGTGGAGTTGAGAATATGACAAGAGGGCCATGGGTTATGTCTAAGGCTTCTAAGGCATTTGGCAGAGATAGCTCTCTTTATGATACAAGCTTTGGTTGGAGATTTATAAATCCCAAGCTTGAAGCCGTTTATGGAGTTGATGGTATGGGGGTAACGGCAGAAAACCTTGTAGATAAATACAGTATTTCTCGAGAAGATCAAGATGCTTTTGCTTTTCGTTCACACATGAAGGCTGCTGCTGCACGTGATGCTGGGCGACTTGCTCAGGAAATTATTCCTGTAAATATTCCCCGCCGCAAGCAAGATGATTTAATCTTTGAGCACGACGAATTTATCAAACCTGATACCACAGTAGAAATCCTAGCAAAGTTGCGGCCAGCTTTCCGCAAGGAAGGGGGAAGTGTTACTGCTGGAAACTCTAGCGGGTTAAATGACGGTTCTGCCGCACTACTTCTCGCTAATGAATCTGGTCTAACTTCTTCAGGTCTTACTCCTTTAGCCCAAATTATTTCCAGTGCCGTTGTAGGTGTCGAACCTCGTATCATGGGGATAGGGCCAGTCCGCGCTTCTGAGATGGCGTTGAAAAAAGCAGGTATAACATTTAATGATCTTGATGTAATAGAGTTAAATGAAGCATTCTCAGCTCAAGCTTTGGCATGCATGCGTGCATGGGGCTTAGACGATGACGACTCGAGAATTAACCCCAACGGCGGCGGCATTTCAATAGGTCATCCTTTAGGTGTCACAGGTTCAAGAATTTTACTTTCAGCAGCAAGGCAGCTTGAGAGAACAGGAGGGAAGTATGGCTTAGTAACCCTTTGCATTGGGGTGGGACAAGGTTACGCTGTAGTAATAAAACACACACAATGATTCAGTCATTCAAAGGAATGATTCCAGTAATCCATCCTTCATCATACATACATCCTAGTGCAGTAGTAATAGGGCATGTAACGATAGGTAAGGATTGCTATATCGGTCCAGGAGCAGTTTTACGTGGCGATTGGGGGAAAGTCGAGATTGCAGATGGGTGTAATGTTCAAGAGAATTGTGTTTTGCATATGTTTCCTGGCAAATCTGTTGTTCTGCAAACGGGTGCTCATGTGGGGCACGGAGCGAGTATACACGGAGCTAACCTTGGTCGAGAGACTTTGATCGGTATGAATTCAGTAATTATGGATGATGTCGAGTTGGGCGATGGTTGTATTGTGGGTGCGTTGAGTTTCTTAAAGGCAGGCAGCGTTTGGGCTGAACGCAGTCTTATTGTAGGGAACCCCGCAAAGAGAATAAAAGAAGTAAGCGATGAGATGTACAATCATAAAGTTGAAGGCACAGATTTATACCGCAGTCTTCCGCAAGACATGAAGAACCATTGTGACGAGGTAGTGCCTTTAACAGAGGTTGCTGAGAATAGGGTAGAGAACTTCCCTAATTTTGATACTTGGATGAATCGCTCAAATAAATAACAAACCTATTTTAATGGGCACTTCTGGCAATCGTAAGATGACATTTAAACGCTTTACCGTTCACGACGAAAAGTGTGCAATGAAAATCGGAACAGATGCCGTGATGCTAGGCGCTTGGGTAAATCCATCAAAGTCGAGTACGCAATTAAAAATCGTTGATATAGGGTCGGGTTCCGGAGTTATCTCTCTCATGTTAGCCCAACGTTTTGAGCATTCTATAGTCACGGCAATTGAACTAGAGCCTTTAGCTGCGGAGCAATCTCGAGAAAATTTCGCCTCGTCACCATTCGTTAATCAACTTTCTTGTATTGAGCGTTCCTTCCAACAGTGGTCGGAAGAAGTACAAAGCTTCGAAGCTGATCTTGTAGTTAGCAACCCACCATTCTTTCACAACAAGCCTAGATCTCCGTTTTACGCAAGAAATTTAGCTCGTCATGACGATGCTCTACCCATTTCTGACCTGTTTAATGGCGTTGCGAAGATCTTGAGTAAGGACGGTGTTTTTGGTATAGTTTGGCCTATTGAAAGAGAACCCGAATTAATATCCGCTGCAAATGACTTCAACTTTAAATTAGTAAGGCGCTGCGAAATTCTGCCTACAAAAAAACACTCGGCTGTGAGGTTCTTATCAGAATTTAAGTTTTCTCAGGAAGTAAGTTCCGAAGCAATTTGCTCAAAAATTGTTCTAGAAACGGGTGAGGAAAAAGGCAGAAGAAATTTTACCGCTGAGTACAACGAGTTAATGAGAAATTTTTTTCTCAACGCTTAATTAAAAGTTCTTAATTATCCTCCGAGAACTCTACGAAGTCTATCAAGTTGAGCTACCCAAAGTTCACGAGAATCTTCAATATCATCTTCCTCAGCAAAATCAGTAACGATAATCGCTCTTTCGCCTGTCATCTCATCAACTCTAATCCTTAACTCAAAATAAGTCCCGTCGTTATCATCTTCCTCAGATTCTATCCACTTAAACTTTACGTACTCATCCTTCTTCTTTGTCACAAGCCTTGCTACCTCTTCGCTTCCATCCCAAATAAAAGTATGTACATCCTTCTTGATATTTACATCATCACAAAACCACTCTGACAGACCGCTTGGTGTGCTCATGCAGTTGTAAAGCACGCCTTTGCTACTGTTTATAGGGAATTCAATTTGGAATTTTTCTTTTTCCATGGTATTAATAATCGTCTTTTTTTAGACAGCGCACAATATACGCATGACTTGAGGAAGTTATTGCTAAATATGTGTAAAACTAGAATCTCCTTACTATCTTTAAGTTTGCTTTGGCGAGGTAATTCAGCTGAGTTAGAGCGAAGGACTTATTATCCTGATGTTTCTGCAAATGACCCTCTCTTGAAATTGGACGGTGGAGCTTATCATCATTGAATGATAATAACTGATTCAAATCGGTATTCATTTGAAAGATCTCTAATATAATTGACTATGGAAGCAATATTCGTACTTATCTGCCAGATTTTATTGGCCTTGATTTTCATTGTAGCAGGTGCTACCAAATTGACAAAGAATCGTGAAAACCTTATAGAAAAGGTTACTTGGGCTGAAGATTACAACCAACAAACAATTCGTTTCATTGGATTTTTAGAGCTTCTGGGAGGATTAGGAGTAATTCTTCCATTAATTGTAGGTCTCTCAGATTTCCTTTGGCTTGTTCCAATGTCATGCATGGGTCTGGCTATGGTAATGGCAGGTGCTATTGTAGTTCATATTGGAAGGGGCGAGTTCAAGCACATTATGTTTAATCTATTTATACTCTTTATGTCTGCAGGAGTAAGTTTTTACAGGCTACTAGAATTAAATCTAAACTGGTTGAATTAACCGCGAAAACTGATTTCGGTTAGTTTTTTGGGTAAGCTGCAGGGGTAATTTTACCATATGATATGTGTCGAAAAAGCCCGAATTACTGTCCTTGGAAGCGTAAAGAAGACAAATGTTGAAGAACGCAATATTACGTCTTGTGTAGGCTTCGTTTTGGCTGAAAATATCGTCTCTAAAATAGATATTCCTTCATTCGACAACTCAGCTATGGATGGTTATGCCGTCCAGCATAACGATTTCGAAAAGAATATACGGCACTTTAAAATTCTAAACGAAATAAAAGCTGGAGATAATTCAAACGTGGTGGTAAGAGAAGGTTACTGTGCTCCTATATACACTGGGGCGCCAATGCCACTTGGGGCAGACACAATTGTAATGGTAGAGGAAACGGAAATAGAAGGTGATAGAATAATTGTAAATAAAGATTATGAAAGTAAACTCGGGCGACACATTAGAATACGTGGCGAGCAAGTCAAAGCAGGACAAGTTGCGCTTGAAAAGGGAATAACAATTAATCCTTCGGGAGCCTCGTATTTAGCGGCTCTAGGTTTTACAAAAGTGAAGGTCTTTTCGCCTCCTAAGGTTAAAATCATTACTACGGGAAATGAAATTATTGAGGCAGGGAAGGAACTTGAGTTTGGTCAAATCTATGAGAGTAATTCAACGGCATTAATAACTCTTCTAAAACAACAAGGAGTAGCTGATCTTAAGCATGTAACAGCCAGAGACGACGTAGATGAACTCCTGAATATTTTTGAAGATTTGAATGACTTCGATATTGTTATTCTTACAGGCGGAATCTCTATGGGGAAATACGATTTAGTCGCGGACTGTTTACAAGAGGTTGGGGTTAAAAAGAAGTTTCATAAGATTGCCCAAAAGCCAGGAAAACCATTTTATTTCGGCACCTTAAATGAAACTCTCATATTCGCCCTGCCAGGGAATCCATCTGCCGTCATTACATCTTATTACGAATATATTTTCCCAGCAATAGGAAAGATGATGGGTCGAAGTATGCCATCTTTAGTGAAATCATTTTCCCCACTTCTTTCTAAGGTAAAGATTAAGGTAAATCGTTCAAATTTTCTCAAAGGAAAAATAGTACAAGAAGGTGTTAAAGTTCTCTCGGGTCAGGGCTCACATATTCTTAATTCTCTCGCAATAGCCGATTGCTTTATTTACCTTCCAAAAGGACAGGAGGTCTATCATAAGGGTGAAGTTGTAGAAGTTCATTTGCTCCCAAAATGAGTGTAACAGGGATAATATTAGCTGGGGGTCTTAGCTCACGAATGGGCAATGATAAAGGTGTCATTCAACTCGACCAGCAGAAGATGGTAGAAAAAGTGATTTCTATTTTATCGCCTATTGTAGATAGAATTATTGTCAGTGCAAATAACTCGAATTACGAACAATTCAAATTCTCTGTAATTAAAGATAAATACGGAAGAATCGGGCCTTTGGGTGGAATCATAAGCTGCCTAGAAGAAAGTACCACAGACCATAATCTCATCCTTAGCTGTGATACCCCAAGAATTAATACAAGTTCTCTTAATTCTCTTTTAAAATTTTCAAATGAGTTTGAGGTCGTGGTTCCATATCATCACGGACACTTCGAACCGCTTGCAGCCTATTATAATAAAGGGAGTTTAGACTATTTAATTGGACAAATGAAGGCTGGTGAATATAAGCTTCATAACATTCTTAAGGGGCTCGACTTTAAGGCTGTAACCTTTCCTGAATCAGACGAAACCCTTAAAGAGTTCTTCAATATCAATAGCAAATCAGATCTAATAAAATATCATGACTATTAACGCACTATTTTTCGGTGTTCTGAGTGACGTCGTAGGGGTGAGAGAGAAAAAATTCAGCTCTATTCACTCGTCTAATGAATTCGTAGAACATATAATTAATGAATTTCCTGAAGTTGCAAAAAACAGTTTTCAAGTTGCTGTGAATGAGACTCTCATTCACTCCTCTACACCTCTAAAAGACGGTGATACTATTGCTTTGCTCCCAAATTATGCCGGGGGCTAATTCAGTAATCAAACAAAAGAATTATGAGTAAGGAAGTACTAACTCCGGGGCCTATATCTCCCGAAAAAATAGCGACCAGCATAGCCCATCACAGTAGTAAAACTGGAATAGGGGCTCACAATATCTTTCTCGGTCAAGTTCGAGCAGATAAGCACGAAAATAAAACAGTTTTAGGCATAGAATACTCGGCATACAACTCTATGGCTGAGTCTGCATTCCATCAAATTCGCGAAAGCATCTTCGCCAAATATGATCTCACCTGCATGCATGTTTATCACAGCACGGGGTTTGTAAAAGCAGGTGAAATTTCTCTTTTCGTCTTCGTTTCCTCTAAACATCGGGGAGTTAGTTTCGATGCATGCAGAGATATCGTTGAACAAATCAAAGAAAAAGCGCCGATTTGGAAAAAAGAACTTTACGAAGGAGAACAGAAAGAATACAACTGGGTATAGCACAAAATACAATAGAATGAAAGACATAAGTTGGAAAGTAAAGACCTTAAGAACTGCAACTGCGCAAGCTGTCGTTTATGTTGGAGATGTCGGAATGAGTGCAATCAATAATAAAACTGTGCCTAAGGGCGACCCCTTTGAAATCTCTAAAATTGCCGGCATGCTTGCAGTGAAGAACACTGCGGGAGTTATTCCTCATTGTCACCCCATGCCTACGGAGAACACTGATATCGTGTTCGAGGTGCGGAAAAATAAAATTTTGATTGAACTTTCCGTAACTACTATCTATAAAACGGGGTGTGAAATTGAAGCAATTTATGGTGTTACAACGACTGCTGTAACTCTTTATGATCTATTAAAGCCAATAGACACAGACCTCGAAATTTCTGATGTGAAGCTTCTAGAAAAAAGAGGAGGGAAATCTGATTTCGTAAAAGATATCGTTCCCGGTTTGATGTCAACCGTTATTGTTATGTCCGATAGCATATCGAAGGGTAAGAAGGAAGATCGGTCAGGGAAAGCAATCGCATCTAAGCTTGAAGATTGCGGAGTTGAAAATATTGACTATCACATCATCCCAGATGAGAAAAATGACCTCCAAAAACTAGTTAAACAAAGTCTATCAAAAGGGTCCAAACTCATTATTACTACAGGAGGGACAGGCCTATCCCCCAGAGATATAACCCCAGAGAGCTTACGTCCCATGCTCGACGTAGAGATACCCGGAATTATGGAAGCCGCCCGAAGCTACGGTCAAGAACGCACTCCATATTCTATGCTATCACGTGGAGTCGCCGGATTAATTGACGATTGTCTTGTGTTAGCCCTTCCCGGTTCAACAAAAGGAGCTGCTGAAAGTATGGACGCCCTTTTCCCATATCTACTTCATATCTTCAGAGTTATTGAAGGTCGTAGGCATGACTAAATTGGTTTAAAATGGAGCTTTACCTTCTCCTATCCCTATTAATCATGGCTTTTCTGTTTGCCTCTGTCGGGCATGGAGGTGCCAGTGGTTATCACGCAATAATGGCGCTATTTTTAATTAGCTCTGTTGTTATGAAATCCTCTGCGCTCACATTAAATGTATTCGTAGCAGGCATCTCTTTCTACCACTATTGGAAGGCAGGATACTTTAATATTAAAGTCTTTGCGCCTTTTGCTATGGGGTCAATTCCCCTGGCATATTTAGGAGGAACGATCGAGATCCCGCAACAAATCTATAAAGGTATACTAGGATTCTTTCTTGTATTTGCCGTAATAAAATTGCTTGGCGTTTTCGGTAAGGAATCAAATACAACTAGGCCTTTACCTTTCAGTTTAGGCATACTTGTAGGAGGTCTACTAGGATTTGTCTCAGGTCTTATAGGCATAGGGGGTGGAATTATCCTAAGCCCTGTTTTATTGATTTTCAGATGGGCCAAAATGAAACAAGCCGCAGCAATTTCTGCTCTCTTTATCTTGGTTAACTCAATCAGCGCATTAATCGGTCTAATCACTTCAGGAAATTATAGCCCACATGAGGATATAGTCACTTGGATACTCTTTGCAATTGTGGGGGGATTCGCCGGAAGCTATATCGGAAGTAATAAGATGAGTAATAAAGGCGTGAAATATCTTCTTGCTCTGATTTTATTACTGGCAAGCATCAAGCTCTTATCAGCCTTCTTCGTCTATATGATTAATTAGCCCCCGATCGCAAACATGCATCGCCCCTTTCCAAGATCTTTTTCTTCGTCAATCTCTTCAAAAGCAGGCAATCCACCGCGTTCATCGAATTTAGCCTTTATGCTTTTAAAAATAAGTTCCTCCAAGCCCAAACCGTTTCTATAAGCTCTCAATAAATCAAGTTCTGAATTAGAGAATAGACAGTTTTTTATCTTTCCATCCGCAGTCAGACGTATTCTATTGCATGACCCGCAAAAGGAATCTGTAACAGAGCTGATAACGGCAAAAGTGCCAACCCCACCATTAAGTCTGTAATTCTTTGCTGTGTCGTTTTTTGAGTCAACTAACCTCTGATAGTCAAACCCTGAAGAATCGATTTCCTCTAGAATTTGCTTGTAGCTTATAATCTTCGAGAAATCCCAAGTATTTCCGTTGAAAGGCATAAATTCGATAAACCTAACATGAACATTCGTGTTTCTAGTCCACTCAACAAAATCCTTAATCTCGTATTCGTTTACATTCTTTAGTACAACAACATTAACCTTAATTTTAAATCCTTTCTCGATAAATAGGTCTATGTTCGACTTCACCTTTCTGAGATAATCACGCTTTGTTATTTTGTGAAATTTCTCCTCGTTCAGAGTATCAAGACTTATGTTTATGGAGTTCAACCCAATATCTTGGAAGAGATCTAAGTATTGGTCTAATAGATAGCCGTTAGAGGTAATGGCAAGCTCAATGGGTAAATCTGCAAGACGCGAAATAATCTCACGGGCATCCTTTCTGATTAGGGGCTCTCCTCCTGTTAAACGAATTTTTTTAACTCCAAGAGAAACGAACGTTTGGGCTATATTCAAGAGCTCTTCTGCAGACATAAGTTTGCTCGTGGGATAGAAATTAATCTTCTCATCTGGCATACAATAAAAACATCTGAAATTACACTTGTCTGTAAGCGAAATCCGAAGATAATCATGTGTACGACCAAACGTATCTACAATACGCTTCT
>JABISU010000015.1 GCA_018700255.1 Flavobacteriales bacterium
AGGGTTTCCGAACATAACTCCGATCTTTTGACGAAGTTGGTTGATGAAGATTAAGCAACATCCAGTTTTACTGATGGTACCAGTGAGTTTACGAAGTGCCTTAGACATTAGTCGAGCTTGTAGTCCCACAGAAGTATCTCCCATTTCCCCCTCGATTTCTGCGCGAGGTGTTAGGGCCGCAACGGAATCGACTACTAATAGGTCGATAGCACCAGAACGAATAAGATTGTCTGCGATTTCGAGCGCTTGTTCTCCATTGTCGGGTTGAGTTATGAGGAGGTTCTCAGTATCTACACCAAGAGACTCGGCGTAGAATTTATCGAAGGCGTGCTCGGCATCGACAAAGGCACAAATACCGCCTTGCTTTTGGCACTCAGCAATAGCGTGTAAAGTAAGAGTGGTTTTCCCCGATGATTCCGGTCCATAGATTTCGACTACTCTGCCTTTGGGATATCCTTGGATTCCAAGAGCGATGTCAAGAGTTAGTGATCCTGATGGAATAACGTCGATCTTTTCCACCGGCTCATCGCCAAGTTTCATTACGATTCCCTTTCCATAAGTTTTGTCTAGGCGGTCGAGCGTGAGCTGGAGTGCCTTTAATTTTTGAACTTGTTCTGTAGCCATGTTATTTAGGTTTTAAAGCGAAGGTATATATAGTGGTACGTAATGAATTTACGTTGGGGAGTACTTTTTTTATTCGTAGGCTTTTAGTTTATATCTGTAGTGATTTTATGCATTGGATTGGCACAACGTTTATAATAACGTTTAATTAAAGATTATATCCTGCAAGTATTTCAGCTGCGTGATCTTTGCATTTAGGTTTGGCGATAATTTCAACAATCTTAGAGTTCTCGTCTATTAGGAAAGTCGTTCGATGGGTTCCGTCATAAACTTTTCCCATAAACTTTTTCTCAGCCCAAACCCCATAAGCCATATGTACACTTTTGTCTTCATCAGCTAAAAGTTCGAAAGCTATATCGTACTTATTGATGAACTTTATATGCTTAGCTTCTGAATCAGGACTAACTCCGATAATCTTTATTCCATGCTTAGATATTTCAGAGTAGTTCTCGGTGAGGTTACACGCTTGTGAGGTACACCCTGGGGTGTTGTCTCTTGGATAAAAATATAGAACTAATTTAGACCCTGAAAACTCTGATAGAGAGCGAGTAGTGCCGGAAGAATCTGTGGAAGAAAAATCCGGAGCAATATCGCCTACACTTAATGGAGAAATAGATTTAGCCATAACTTAAATTTACGCCTCGTTGAGCAGTACTTTGTGCTTCGAATGTCGAATCTTATCAAGAATACACAAGTTTTTTGTAACGTAGCCTTGCCTGCGGCTCTCCCGCGCGTTCTAACCTACTGTATACCGGAGAATACGGTGGCTCCCGTGGTAGGTATGAGGGTTGTAGTGCCTCTGGGGAATAGGAAGTTGACTGGGGTTGTTTGGTCTATACACACTGAAAAACCAGAGGGATACATAGCAAAATCTATAGAGGCGGTAGTTGACGACAGACCTGTCGTGACAGAACCTTTGACGGCTATGATGAGCTGGATGTCATCTTATTATATGTGCTCGTTAGGCGACGTGGTTTCTGCGGCCTTGCCTTCTGGGATGAAACTTGCTAGCAAAACACGGATATTATTAAACCCTGACAGGGGAGTTGAATCTGGATTGGGTGAGTCTGCGACTATACTTCTTGACGCGTTGCATCTTAGAGAAGGCTTGAATTTAAAAGAGGTATCCGATATTTTGGGAATTAAGTACCCCCAAAGGGTGGTGAGGTTGCTTATAGATAAAGGTCTTGCAATTACCGAGGAAGAACTTAAAGAAAAGTACAAGACAAAGAAGCAAGTTTTCGTTGCAATTTCTAGAGAGGTACTCGATGAAGAAGAGGTGTTAGCTGCAGAATTTGATAGAGTTGAGAAGAAGGCGCCAGCACAATACCGTGCTCTACTTGCATATATGGAACTTGCACCTAATGGAGAGGAAGTTTTAAAGAAGACACTCCAAAAACATGCGGATGTGACATCTGCTGTTATAAAGAAATGGGTACAAAAGAATGTATTCAACATAGTGGAACGTGATATTTCAAGGTTAGCCCCTTACACAGGTAAGATTCAAGCTCTCCCAACTTTATCTAACCCACAAAGCACAGCTTACTCTGAGATTAGAAAATCACTTGTAAAACGCAAGCCCGTTCTACTTAATGGTGTTACGGGATCGGGGAAAACGGAGATATATGTACATCTTATAGCAGAGACGATAAAAGCTGGGCAGCAAGCACTGTTTTTAGTTCCAGAGATTGCTCTCACAACACAACTTATTACTCGTCTTCAGAATTTTTTTGGGGACAGTATTATCGTGTATCATTCGAGGTTTAATGCGAGTGAGAGAACCGAGGTTTGGCTTAAAGTACTAGATGAAAAGAAGGGAGCTTTAATTGTAGGTCCAAGGTCAGCAACGTTTTTGCCATTCAGTAATTTAGGGCTCATTATAGTCGATGAAGAACACGAGTCCAGCTACAAACAACAGGATCCAGCACCGCGTTATAACGCCCGCGATGTAGCTATGTGGATATCATCCACTTCAAACACCCCTTTAGTCTTAGGTTCAGCAACACCTTCTGTGGAAACTGTCTATCTATCTAACGAAGGTAAAATCGCTAGGGTAAACCTAACGGAAAGGTACTCAGGGGTTATGTTGCCAGAGATTTTTGCGGCCGATTTGAAAAAGGAACACAAGCAAAGGAGCATGAGGGGCGGTTTTTCTAAACTCCTCAGAGAAAAGATGGTGGCTGCTTTTAAAGCTGGTAAACAGGTTATTTTATTCCAAAATAGGCGCGGTTATTCCCCGTCTTGGCAATGTGGAGCTTGTGGAGACGCTGTTATGTGCGAGCGCTGTGATATTCCCCTGACGTATCACAAACAAGGAAACGGACTTCATTGTCATCATTGCGGATATTCAGTTGCGACTCCTCCAGTAAAGTGCGTTGCCTGTGGCAGCACTTCTGTTACCCCTAAAGGTTTAGGGACACAAAGGATAGAGGAGGAGTTGGGTGAACTTTTCCCAAAAATAAAAGTAGGTAGGATGGATTTAGACACTACAAGGTCTAAGAATGCCCACTCTAAAATTTTAGATGCGTTCAGCAATCATGAATTAGACGTTCTGGTGGGGACCCAAATGGTGAGCAAAGGTTTAGATTTTCAAGACGTGGGACTTGTTGGAGTAATGAGCGCTGATAAGATGCTCACCTTTCCAGATTTCAGATCATTTGAAAGAGCGTATCAAATGCTTACTCAAGTAGCTGGGCGTTCAGGAAGATCAACAAGTAGAGGGAAGGTCGTTATCCAAACATTTTCGCCTGATCATTGGGTAATTAAACGTGTAATCTCGGGTGATCACGATAAATTGGTTGAACATGAACTCCGCGAACGTAAAGTCTTCGGTTACCCACCTTATGTGCGTCTTATCAGGATTTCCCTTCGCCACAGCGATGAAGAAAGGGTTCAAAGAGGAGCTGATGTTCTCGCTCTAAGATTACGGCAGAGATTCGGCACAGAAAGGATAATGGGTCCAGATACTCCACCCCTTTACAGAGTGAATGATCTTTATCATCTACAACTTTTATTGAAATTCGAACGGAATATATCCCCCGAAAAATACAAGTCAGCTATACTTGAAGATCTTGAGGATTTTTCAACCGATCCACGATGGAAGAGACTGAGAGTTAAAGTTGACGTAGACCCAGTTTAAAGGTCTTAACGGCAGAGTTTCCTGTATCAGAATCTCTACTTATATGCACAAGGGCTGCTTTAGAAAATCCTTCAGGTAGTCTGTCTAATAAAACGCTACTTTTTCCAGCCGGAAGACTTACAGACGCTACATCTAATAATTTCCCTTCTAATGAGTATGCAGTGAATGTAAAGCTATCTCCAAGTGAGATGTTAAAAATGAACTCGTTTCCGCTTAGTTCGACTTCAAGATCCTCTTGTAGATTTATATTCTGAGTGTTTGCTCCAGAAAAGTGGTGGAAAGTAACTTGATTAGACCCGCTATTTGCTACTCCTAAGATATTATTAACTTCGTCAAATGAAATGTCAGCGGGACTACTTAGTCCAGAGTTAACTGCGATCTCGGATTCTGTGAAGTCGCTATTGTACTTAGTAATTCTTGAGGGGCTCCAAGAGCTGATGTAGTAGTTCCCCTCTGAGTCCATATCTATACCGTCACAATTGCCCAGACCACTTCCATTTACAAGTGTGGTTACAGCTCCACTTTCAATATCGACGGCAAGAATGTCAGAATTTCCACCCCAGTTGACTACCACAGCTCTACCATTTGCAACATCTACCACGATTCCATTGGGAGTGGAACCAGTATTTCCAACTAAGGTAGAAGAGGACATATTTTCGGGGTCTGAGGCGTCGATTTTAATTATTCTACCTGTAGAAAAATCACTTATGATAAGTGTTCCATTTCCATCATTCCCCATTCCATTTAAAAATCCAGCACCAATAATATATTCACTTCCGAGTAGTTCTGCTGTGTTAAGGTCGTAGGCATAAACTTGGTTGCTATGTATAACGAATAATGCACCGTTCATCACCTCCATTCCATATGAAGCATTAGCACTTCCGAAGAAATCCCAAGAGTCGCCCATGTCAGATGTACTAAGTAGGGTAGAGGATCCGCAGCTGACAAACCAGCGCTCACCCGAGGGGTCATATTCAGCGGCTTCAATTCCTGAAGGAGTTTGGGCTGATAGTGTAGAAGCGAAAAGAATTGCAAATAATGTGTAAAGGGTTTTCATAATTATATTTTAGTTTCGGGATCCGAAGATAGCACTCCCAATGCGAATCAGGGTAGATCCTTCATCGATGGCGATTTTCCAATCTCCACTCATACCCATAGATAAAGTGTCGAAATCTATTCCCATCGTTGGAGATATTTCGTCGAATAGGGTGCGTAAGGCTTTAAATTCATTAGTGATTTGAGAATTATTATCTGTAAAAGTAGCCATACCCATTAGCCCCCTAATTTTAATATTGGAGCTGTGGAAATCATCGCCAGCGTCTAATATCTTTTTGAAATCGTCGGGATAGAAGCCGTGTTTATTTTTTTCGTCAGCTATATGAATTTGTATTAAGACATCTAGCTCTTCTCCAGAGTGTTTACTTAGTTCATCGTACAATCTAACTGAGTCTACAGCGTGTATTAACGAACTTATAGGAGCTACAAGTGAGGCTTTATTCCTCTGTATATGACCTATAGCATGCCAACGGATATCCTCTGGCAAAGCTTTTGCTTTTTCTACTAATTCTATCACACGGTTTTCCCCGAAATCACGAATCCCTAAAGCGTAAGCTTCTTGAATCGCTTCAAGGGGTTTCGTCTTGCTGACGGCTACCAAAGTAACGTTCGAGGGAATCGCGTTTTGTATGGAGGCAAGGCCTTCAGCGATGGACATCACTGTGATTTTGTAGGGTGAGGGTGCATACCAAACTCATAAATAAAAAGTCCGCTCCTCAACTTTGGTTCTACCCAAGTACTTTTCGGAGGGAGTGTTTTCCCTGCGTCTGAGACGGCTATGATTTGGTCTATGGGAGTAGGATGAAGGGCGAAGATGATTTTTTCCTTGGAGTACTTCGTTAAATCTGTATCAGTATTACCAGGAATGTACTTTAATTTCGGGTCATTCCTTGGGTCCGAAATCTCTAAAACATCCTTAAGGACATTCTCACTAAGCCAACCTGCGTCTGTTCTAAGTCCAGTTTCATCCTCCTCGATAAAGATCCTAAAGCTCTTTCCATCATTTAAAACATCTATGCATCCTTGCTTCTGAACCCTCGATTCGTCAGTTGATATTTCTTCCACTTTTATCACTGACTTAAGTCCGTTAATCTTAACTATTAATTCTGCTAAATTTCCTCTATATCCATCTAATTGCCTGTGATATCCGAGAATGTTCATCTCTTTAGCTGGTAATATCATGGCGAGTATCCTGTCCACTCCCGGCTCGTTTGGGTGCCTATGCCTAAGCTTTATTGAGGAGGCTAATCTGTGGTGACCGTCTGCCAAGTACAGCTTGTTTAATGGGCTTAGAGCTTCCGTTAGAGATGGGTTTAATTCAGGAATTACATGCCAAACAGAGTGCCTTATATAATCCGTCGTTGAGAAATCGCAATCTGCTTCTCGAGAATTGACCACTTCCGAGATACATCTGTTTAACTCGGATTCACCTGGATGATTTGATGGTCTTGCACATAAAATTGGCTCAGCATGAAATCCCACACATTCTAAGTAATCAGAAAATAAATTCTCTCGCTTCTTTAGTGTGAGTTCGTGTGTTAAAAGAGCGCCTTCCTCGCATTTTGGCAGGTCGAGTAAAGCAACTATTCCAGTAAATGAATTGGTAGGGGAGATTTGGCGATAGATGACATAGCATGCATTATCACCACCTACGAACCAACCATTTTTTAAAAACTCATCGTAGACAGTTCTAATCTCCCTAAAATATTCCTTAGTGCCTCTATTCGCATCTAATTCCTTTTCTGTATCTGGGTTTATTACTTGTAGATAGCTATAGGGATTGCGGGCAAGTTTGTCTTTCAATTCAGACTTTTCGTAGCTTATATATGATCGTGAAGCCACAAGGTGAGCAAGATGTCTTGGGGGCTGAATTAATCTGAATGGTCTAACGAGATTAGGCATTGCTTAAACCTTTGATTAGTATAAATAGAGTTACACGGAGGCTATTTCCGCAATTTGTGAAGCTAATTCTAAACCAATTCTATCTTGGGCTTCACTTGTAGCAGCTCCTGTGTGAGGCGTAAGAGAAATAGCTGGGTGAGAAAGTAAATCTATACGTGGATTGGGTTCACCTACGAAAACGTCAAGTGCAGCTCCAAGAAGTTTGCCAGAATCTAAAGCATGAAGGAGTGCATCTTCGTCAACTACTCCTCCTCGAGCTGCGTTTATAAGAAAAGCGCCTTGTTTCATTAATTTAAACTGCTCTTCACCGATTACTGCTCTCCCATCTTCTTGTGCAGGGGTATGCAGGCTTAACATATCCGACTCTTTTAGTAGATCTTCCAAAGATACCAGAGGACAATCTACAGATATTGTATCCCCGTTGATTTCAAGTTCTACGACGCCATTTGATGCATGTATATCGGTAGCAATCACCTTCATCCCACAACCCAGTGCATAAGAAGCAAGCGAACGTCCGATTCTTCCAAACCCTAAAATACCTAAAGTTTTCCCCCTTAATTCAAATCCTTTCCCATAAGCTTTCTTAAGAGATTTAAACTCTACAGCTCCTTCCAAAGGCATTGTTCTGTTGCTTGCGTGAACAGAGCGAGAAAGAGAAAAGAGGTGACCCATTACAAGTTCAGCTACACTTTGAGAAGATGCTGCAGGTGTATTGAAAATTGTGAGACCTTTATCTCTACCGTATTGAACGTCAATATTATCCATTCCTACTCCGCCACGTCCCACAAACTTAAGGGTGGGGCAAGCGTCCATAAGCACTTGTCTAATTTTTGTTGCGGATCTAACTAAAACTCCATCTATCTTATTATCGTTAATATAAGCTTCGAGCTTATCTGCTTCGATAAATTCAGTAGTTACATTGTGTCCTGCCTCTTTTAGAGCCTTCAGTCCTGAAGGACTTATTCCGTCGTTAGCTAATATATTCATCTTTGTTTCTTAGATAGTTCTCTCGAATTCTTTCATTACATCTACTAAAACCTTTACACTTTCAATAGGAAGAGCATTGTACATTGAAGCTCTATATCCTCCTATACTTCTATGACCGTTTATCCCGCTCACTCCTGCCTCAGCCCAAGCAGCGTTGAATTTCTCCTTGTGATTGTCGTCAATGAGCTGAAATGTAGCGTTCATCGTAGAGCGGCTATTCGTCTCGGCGTAACCAGTAAATAATTCGTTTCTATCGATCTCTCCATAAATGAGTTCTGCCTTCGCATTGTTTCGAGCTTTGATAACATCTATTCCTCCGAGATTTTTAAGCCAACGCAAGGTTAATAAAGTTGTGAAAACTGAAAAAACAGGAGGGGTGTTGAACATACTGTCCTTAGAAAGATGCACACCTAAATCTAAATAAGAGGGGATATTTCTACCGGTCTTTCCCAGTGCCTCTTTATCTATTGCGTACATGACCGTTCCGGCGGGTCCCATATTCTTTTGGGCTCCTGCATAAATAAGCTTAAAAGGAGTTGAGTCAAACTTCTTGCTCATGATGTCGGAGCTCATGTCAGCGACTAGAGGAACACCAGCTTCAGTGGGGATGTGCTTATACTGCGTGCCGAAGATCGTGTTGTTCGTCGTGTAGTGAAAGTAGCTGTGCTTAGAATCCACAGTTGGGGTATGAGGAATGGCGTTGTAGCCGGAATCTTTCGAACTGCCCACTATCTCAATGTCACCGAGGTGTCTAGCTTCCTTAATAGCCTTAGCTGCCCAAGTACCTGTATCCGTATAAGCAGCAGAACCACCTTCAGGCATGAGGTTGTATGCTGATGTTAAAAACCCCAAGCTCGCTCCACCCTGCAGGTATAAAATTTCGAATCTATCAGGAAGGCCTAGTAACTCTTTCGTTATCTCCCTAGCTTCTTCCATCACAGCCACGAAGGGCTTGGATCTATGCGACATTTCTATAAGCGAAAGGCCGTTATTTCCCCAGCCTTTTACGGCCTCTGAAGCTTCTTTTAAAACCTCCGGTGGGAGAATGCAAGGGCCTGCAGAAAAATTGTGTATTTTAAACATATTTAAAATATCATGAAGGGTTGACTATAAATAAACTTTAAAGTGATTTTCCGTTGGCAAAATCCGTTATATCTTTTGACAACGGCTTAACACCACTTTTTAAAGAGGCTGATAAATGACCTGTCTCGTCAATTAAAAACTTGTGGAAATTCCATCTAACATTGTGGTCAGCCACTCCATTTGAAGATTTATTGTTAAGCCAAACATATACCTCGCTCATTTCTTTTCCTTTAACGCTTACCTTTTCCATCATCGTAAACTCCACTCCGAAATTCTTTTGACAAAATGCTCCTATTTCCAAGGAAGATCCGGGCTCTTGTTTTCCGAAATCGTTACATGGGAATCCAAGTATCACAAAAGACTCTCCGCCATAGTTTTCGTGGAGTTTTTGAAGCTCTTCATACTGAGGGGTGAATCCACACTTAGATGCTGTATTCACAATAAGCACTCTCTTTCCACGCAGTTGCTCGAAAGAGAATTCTTCTCCTTCAAGTGTGTTACATGACAAGGAATAGAAATCTACATTGGACTGTTCTGTAGTTGCCGGGTATTTAGATACTCCAGAATATAAATTCCAAGCAACTAGCCCCAATCCCAATAGGAGAATTGCTGTAGTGAATAAAATTGTCATTTTCATGTTTTATACAGTTAAGCGTGATTTAAGTTTACCGGCAGGAAGTTTTTCGAAAAATGTTCTGCGCATATTAGGTTCCCCTCCATCGTAAATTCTAGGGTAAGCATAGATAAGTGCAAATGCAAAAACTGACGATACGATAATGTGAGTAAGGACGTATAGACCTCGAGAAATTTCAGGAATTTGAATCGCACTCGAGAGCAAGTCGTTTATCGGTATGATGTTAATTGTAAAAGCAGCTAAAACAACGGTGGCACTTAAATAGATGCCCGGAAGCACTTTAGAGCTAAGGGTGTTTACTCGAATTTTTAAACTGAAAATGAGCCAGGCTGCGATTGCTAATGCTTGGGCTAAAGTAAAAAAGGCCACTATCCAAGCAACCCGCAGCACGTTAGACTCCGACATAAACCTCCAGGCTCCAACACCGACACATATCAGAAAACAAAGTTTGATGAAAGCGCCTATAGTGAGGTGGTCAGTAGCACGCATAGTTGCATCGCCAATCTTTATGAAACTCCTCAAGGCGACACAGCTGAATAAAATTGTCACGATAGGAACGGCCTCTAAATATGAGGTGCCAAGTAGAATTATGGTAAACTCTTCAGCGCGATAAATCAACAGTGCTGTGAGAGGTAGTACTAGAAGTATCACTCCGTGAATGGCACTTAATACAGTTGCTCTAAGTCTCACTAGGTTATCTTGCATCATAGACATACCGCTAAATAGTACGCTGTCTCCGAGCTTTCCTATTACCGTTACAGGGAGTCCCATCAGGTATGATGATCTGTCATAAAGTCCCGTTAATGTCCAGTTCGA
>JABISU010000131.1 GCA_018700255.1 Flavobacteriales bacterium
AAGAGGAGAGAGCGGTAATTATGTCTGTCGCGCTTACATCTCTACCACTGAAAACAACCTCTCCTATCGACTTTACCCTTACGACATCAAAAATAGTGTTGATTTCATCTGGACTTATCACAGTTGTGGAATCGGAGATGTCTCCACGAAGTTCAACAGAATCGAGCATGTTTGAGATGGCTGTGGATTCCGTTGGAAAGGCGATGATGAGGCGAGAAGTCGGTTTGGCATTTAAACGCCAACCTCCTATCATTATGCGACCCAAAATCACAACAGCAGCAAACCATATCGATCCGAGTAAGAGGATAGCTCTGGAAAATCGGAGCGCTTCAGGAAGCAGTCCATATCCTGCAATTAACACCAGCGAACCGACTGCGAATCCTCGGATTACTCTTCGTGGGATCCATGGCTTGTCATATCCACCGAAAAGGTAAAGCGTGTAAACCCAGAAAACCGAATAGATGCCAAGAGCTTTGATGGTCCAGGATTTATCGTATTGTATTCCCGAATAATCTGAGTAAAAGCCAAGTAAAATAAAGAGCCCCACATGAAGAGCAAATCCTTCAAGAACGGGCCAACTTATTTTTGACAACACTCTCCGAATAATAGAAACCCCGGCCCTCGCATAGATAGCTATACGTATAAACATGTTAAATATGCTCGCCTGAGAGCCTTCAAAATGCTTAGCTGCAAAAATGAGCATGGCGTTGTAAAAGATCGTAACGTAGTTGAGGCTGCCTTTCTTAGTACTCTCACCTTTATAGTGAATTATACGAGTTCCGGAGAAATAATAATTGTCCCAACCTCCTTCTATTATCCTCCAGCTCAAATCGATATCCTCTCCATACATAAAGAAATCCTCGTCTAACATCCCCACTTCTAAGAGGGTTTCACGTCGCATCCACATGAAGGCGCCGCAAAGGATTTCGATTTTATTTGTCTCGTCAGCGCTAAGATGACCGGCGTAATAACTGTTCAAGTTCTCACTTCCAGGGCCAAGATGAAATAGTCCGGATATCCTACAAAACGAAGCCCAAGGTGTAGGTATTCCTCTTTTACTCTCAGGTAAAAACGTCCCTGTGCCGTCGAACATTGGGACACCTAAACAGCCCAACTTAGGGGTGGCATCGGCGAAAGTCATACACTCTGTGAAAGTGTCTTCTTGAACTACGGTGTCGGGGTTGAGGAGTAGAACGTACTTGGCTTCAGATATTTTTATAGCTTGGTTATTTGCAATAGAAAACCCTACGTTTTCTTTATTCTCAATAAGTTTAACCCAAGGAAATTTAGTTTTCACCATCTCAGTGGTGTCATCTACAGAAATGTTATCAACTACGAACACTTCTATAGCATCTTTTTTACCTGAAGCTTCATAATAGTGTTTTATAGCACGCTCGACAGAAACTAGACACTGCGCAAGGAATGCCTCAACGTTATAGCTGACTATGATTACCGACAGTTGCATAAACTAAATTTCGTAAAGAGTTCTGTTATCCATAGAGCGAGCTAATGTGGCTTCATCAGCATGCTGCAAAGCTTCACCCACAGCTATACCCCTTGCTAAGGTGGTTACTTTAATATCAAACTCGGCTAATTTTTTATAAAGGTAAAATGAAGTAGTATCACCTTCCATAGTAGAAGGGAGAGCGAAAATAACTTCGGCATCTTCATCTAACTCAGAAATTCTTAAGACAAGGGCTGCGATATTTATGTCTGCTGGACCAATACCATCCATGGGACTTATTACTCCTGCAAGTACGTGATATACTCCACGGTAAGTTCCTACATTTTCGATGGCGAGAAGATCTCGGATATCCTCAACGACACAAATGAGCCCCCTATTCCTTTCTGGAGTTTTACAAATAGAACAAACATCCTGCTCTGTGAGGTTGTGACAAACCCGGCAAGGCGACACCCCCTCACTCATAGCAATCAACGCATCTGAAAGCGACCTTACTCGCTCTGTATCTCGCCGTAACAAACTCAGTGCTAGACGCAATGCCGTGCGGCGACCTATTCCAGGAAGAGTAGCTATTTGGTCTACTGCGGCTTCTATGAGGCGGGATGGTAGTTGTTGCACACCGTAAATATAAACTGCATATCGTGCGCATCGAAACAAGAACCCAACAAGTATCTTGCACACCATGTCACAGACCACTTTTTTACTTATTTCCGGCCTCTATATAGGTCTGTTATTTATAATAGCTCACCTTACTGGGCGTAATAAAAAAGCTTCTGATTTCTTTCTTGCTGGGCGAAAAGCACCTTGGTATGTAGTGGCGTTTGGGATGGTTGGAGCGTCCTTAAGTGGAGTGACTTTCATTTCCGTTCCTGGAATGGTGGGTTCTGCAGACTTTACTTACCTGCAAATGGTGATGGGATTTATGGCCGGATATGTCTTTATCATGGCCGTACTCCTCCCCCTCTATTACAGACTTGGACTAACGAGTATCTACACTTATTTACAAGGCCGTTTTGGGAATTATTCTTATAAAACTGGGGCGTCGTTTTTTATGCTCTCAAGAATAATAGGTGCGTCATTTCGCCTCTTCCTAGTGGCGATCGTTGTGGAGCTCGCCATCTTGGAACCTATGTTCTCACAAAGCGTACCTAGCTGGGCGTTCGCCATGATAGTAGCGGTGGTGTTAGCCGTAATTTACCTCTACACTCGCAAAGGAGGAATGGCCACTGTAATTTGGACGGATACAGTCCAAACTGCCGCTATGCTCACCGCCGTCATCCTTACCGTCCTCGCCATAGCGAGTACGCAAGGTGCACACTGGACGGAAATTCCCGAACTCGTAAAATCCTCTGGGATGACAAAAATATTTGTTTTCGATGATTGGAAAGCCGGAAATCACTTCGTGAAACATTTCTTAGCGGGTGCGTTTGTCTGCATTGCAATGACAGGTTTAGACCAAGATATGATGCAGAAAAATCTTTCGTGTGAAAACCTCACAGCAGCGAGATGGAATATGGGAAGCTTTGCAATCGTACTGTTCCTAGCGAATATATTGTTCCTCTCACTTGGAGCACTCTTGTACATACACGCAAATGCAAATGGAATTGCCATACCAGAGCAAGCGGACAAGTTGTTTCCAATGCTGGCTTTAGATGGAACACTTGGGGTGATGATGGGCGGCGTGTTTTTAGTAGGACTGCTGGCTTCGGCGTTCAGCTCGGCTGACTCGGCCTTGACGGCTCTCACGACTTCGACATGTGTTGATCTTTTAGACACGCCAAACATGGATGAAAGACGTGCTGAACGAACTCGATCTCGAGTTCATATAGCACTAACTGGAGTCCTTTTCATCTCCATCATGCTATTTAAATCGGTAAACGACAGCAGTGTTGTAGCAGCTTTATTTACAGCTGCGAACTACACTTACGGGCCTCTATTAGGTCTATTCTTCTTCGGGCTTTTGTCGAAGCGAATGCCGACAGATCAACTCATCCCATATGTTGCAATCAGTGCGCCTATTCTATGTTACTTCATCGAGTACTCTTTGAAGGCGAAATACGGCTTTAGTTTTGGCTTTGCACTACTTCCAGTTAATGGAGCAATTACAGCGCTCGGACTCGCCCTTCTTCCTGAGAAATAACTACCTTTGACGAATGAAAAAACGCACTTCGGATCTTCTTAATCGCCTTTCTGAATCGGCCACCCTCGCTATGGCGCAAATGGCTCGTGAACTCAAGGCTTCAGGAGTTGATATCATTTCGCTTTCTTTAGGCGAACCGGACTTCGATACTCCCACCGAGCTGAAACAATCAGGAATAGATTCAATCAACGCGAATGAGACCCACTACACACCAGTTCCGGGCACTCAACGCGTAAGAGATGCGATAGCAAAGAAATTTAAGCGTGACAATGGTTTGGTTTACAATTCAGACCAAATCGTAGTTAGCACTGGAGCTAAACAATCTCTTGCCAATGTAATCCTAAGCCTTGTGAATCCTGGCGACGAAGTGATCTTACCCGCGCCGTTTTGGGTTAGCTATGTTGAACTTGTTAAGGTCGCTGGGGGTGTACCCGTAATTCTACCTACGAGTATCAAAGAGGATTATAAGATTAAGCCCGAGGCACTTGAAGCTGCCATTAATGAAAAAACGCGCATGATGATTTACAGCTCACCATGTAACCCCTCTGGTTCAGTTTACACAAAAGAAGAGACTGCTGCTCTTGCTGATGTCCTTCGCAAGCACGACAACATGTACACAATCTCCGATGAGATTTACGAACTCAT
>JABISU010000092.1 GCA_018700255.1 Flavobacteriales bacterium
GTTTTTAACAAAGATGGACTCGCTCCCATTGTTGAAGAATTAAAGCGCTTAGGTGTTACTATTTACTCAACTGGTGGAACCCAAAAGCACATAGAAAAACTAGGGGGAGAAGTTGTTCCTGTTGAAACTCTTACTGACTATCCTTCTATTTTAGGTGGCCGTGTAAAGACACTTCATCCTAAAGTTTTTGGTGGAATTCTCGCGCGTAGAGATCTTGAAGACGACCAGGCACAGATGGCTGAATACGACATCCCATATATCGATCTCGTCATTGTAGACTTATACCCTTTCGAAGAAACTGTTGCAAGCGGTGCAGAATCAGAGGCTATAATAGAGAAGATTGATATCGGAGGAATCGCCCTTATTAGAGGAGCTGCAAAAAATTACAAAGACGTAGTAATTGTACCGAGCATGGATGACTACAACACCTTACTTGAAATGCTACGTGCTAACGATGGTGAAACATCTCTTGAGGAGCGCCGTTCTTTAGCTGCTCGTGCCTTTCGCACAAGTTCTCATTACGACACAATGATTGAGCAATACATGCTAAGCACAAATGTGAACCCTCAGCTTCTCGACACTCTAAACCTCAGCGTACCAGAAGTTAAAACCTTGAGGTATGGTGAAAACCCACACCAAGCAGGACGTTTCTTTGGTGGACTCGAAGAAATTTTAAAGCAACTTCACGGCAAGGAGCTTTCTTATAACAATATTCTCGACGTTGATGCTGCTGTGAGCTTAATGGAGGAGTTTAAAAACGACAATCCTACGTTTGCTATCATGAAGCACAACAATGCGTGTGGTATTGCAACTCGTGACAATCTAGCCGAAGCATACGCACGAGCTTTAGAAGGAGACCCTGTAAGTGCGTTTGGCGGTGTCCTAATTGCCAATCGTACCATCGATATAGCTACTGCTGAAAAAATCCATACCCTCTTCTGTGAGGTAGTAATCGCTCCTAATTTCGACGATGATGCTTTAGAAATACTGAAAGGCAAGAAGAACCGCATTCTTTTAGAACGCCAAGACGTATCACTTCCTAATTCAACTGTTAGAACTGCATTAAATGGTTTCCTGGTTCAGGAACGTGACAATACTATTGAAACTGCTGCAGACCTAACTTGCGTAACTAACGCCACTTCTGATAAAAGTGCTATGGCTGACATGATCTTCGCAATGAAACTAGCAAAACATACTAAATCAAACACAATCGTTTTTGCTAGAGATGGGCAGCTTCTCGCTTCAGGGACAGGCCAAACCTCACGTGTTGACGCCCTCAAGCAAGCAGTTGAAAAAGCGTCTGGCTTAGGTCTATCCCTTGAGGGGTCTTCAATGGCTTCAGATGCATTCTTCCCATTTGCCGACTGCGTAACTCTTGCTGCTGAGGCGGGAATCAAGCATGTAATTCAGCCTGGTGGATCCATTAATGATCATAAAAGTATTGATGCTTGTAATGAGTTGGGGCTTGCGATGCACACAACGGGAGTTAGGCATTTCCGCCACTAAAAACACAAATACTTGAAAGCGTTCTGTTTTCAACACCTAATTAACATCCAAACTCAACCTTATTAACCTAAAACAAAACTTATTCACTAAGTAGAATTTAGGTGTACTAATAAGTGGTATTGCAGTAGTGAAATTGTAGCTTTGGGTATGGGCTTGTTTAACTATTTCGTACAGGATATCGCCATTGATTTGGGGACAGCTAACACTATTATCTACTATCAAGACAAGGTAGTAGTAGACCAACCTTCTATTGTTGCTAAAGATATTAAAACCGGTCGCGTTGTAGCTATCGGTCGTCGTGCTCAACAAATGCACGGTAAAACTCACAAAAACATCGAAACAATTCGTCCATTAAGAGACGGGGTTATCGCCGATTTTGAATCAGCCGAGCAGATGATTAAGGGGATGATCAAAATGATTAACGAGAATAATAAATCTTGGTTTACGCCTTCTCATAGAATGGTGATCTGCATTCCTTCTGGGATTACTGATGTTGAAAAGCGTGCCGTTAAGGATTCCGCTGAACATGCCGGAGGAAAAGAGGTATACCTCATTCACGAGCCGATGGCTGCTGCTATTGGAATCGGAATTGATGTTGAAGAACCTATGGGTAATATGATTGTAGATATCGGTGGAGGAACTTCTGAGATTGCCGTTATAGCTCTCGGTGGAATTGTTACAGATACTAATATTAGAATAGCTGGTGATGAATTCACTCGTGACATTCAAGATTATATGCGTCGTCAGCATAACATTCTAATCGGGGAAAGAACAGCTGAGCAGGTTAAAATTCAAGTGGGTTCTGCTATATCTCTGTTAGAAGATGGCCCTGATGATTATCCCGTTCTTGGTCGCGATTTATTGAGTGGTCATCCAAAAGAGGTGGTTGTAACATATGCTGAGATTGCAGGTGCTATAGACAAGAGTATTAGTAAAATCGAAGAAGCTATTCACGCAGCTTTAAACCAAACCCCGCCCGAGCTCTCAGCCGACATCTTTAAAACGGGGATTTACTTAGCAGGTGGAGGTGCTCTACTACGAGGATTAGATAAACGAATTTCTCAGAGAACTAAACTCCCCGTACACATATCAGAAGATCCACTTCACGCTGTTGCAAAAGGAACCGCAATAGCTCTGAAAAACATAGACAGGTTTCCATTCCTTATGCGATCGTAACTCATTAGAAAGTAAAGAAAGAAAGGAAGGAAAGCAATGAATCTCAAGTGCGCACGTTAATACAGCTTATTATTCGCAATCACCGTTTGGTGCTCTTTGTGCTACTTGAAATTATCGCTTTAAGTTGGGTTGCTTCTACTCATGCCCGTCCTCGAGGAACTTTAGCGAAAATCGGCATGGAAATATCTACAAGTTGGACCGATGCTGTGGGAAGATTAATAGATTATAAGGACTTTAAAACAAACAACTCAAGTTTATTAATTGAAAACGCTCGATTAAGGACAGAAAACATGAGCTACAGGAGTTTATCTATGTCAAGCAGGCTATTTAATTCCGAAAATTCCTGGGAAAGTACTCCAGCAGAGATTATCCGATACTCGACATCTTTTAAAAACAACATCTTAGTTGCTAATAAAGGTTCATTAGCTGGTTTACAACCTGGAATGGGTATGTTAGAAAATGGTGTTGTGGCAGGTCTTATCACAGAGGTCTCTGTAAATCACTCTTTGGTTCTTCCTATTATTCACCTTTCTACCAATTGGAGTGTTAGACTTGGTTATGATGGCGCTGTTGGTATTTTAAACTGGTCTGGAGAGAGTGTCGAGTATGCTACTCTAACAGATATTCCTCTTTCAGAACACATTCTACCTGGCGACTCCGTTATCACATCCGGATTCCAAGGAACATTCCCAAGTGGAATACTGGTAGGTAAAGTTGAGCAGTTAATTGTAACAGAAGCCGATGAGTTTCAATCTGTGACAATAAAACTCTCAGCCAACTATAAGAGAATTCACTATGTAGAGTTTTTGAGTAAAGAGGGCACTCATGAAATAGATTCGTTACTATCAAAGTCATCACTATGAATTCCTTGATTCGATCAATAGGAATTTTGATTCTCACTTGTTTGCTTCAAGTGTTGATTTTTAGATATGCAGTTTTCGCTGACGGATGGGTTATTATTTGTTTCCATATTTATGGATTAATTATGCTGCCTTTCGAGCTTTCTAAAACTAGCTATATCCTTATAGGAGCTGTTGTAGGCGCCCTCATGGATGTTGTGTTACTAACTGGAGGACTTCATATGGCTGCTGGAGTTTTCACATGCTTTATGACACCTTGGTTGACTACTTTTATTGCTCCCAGAGAGGGGTTTACTCGAGAACACTCCATAAGTGTCCTTCACGATGGCTGGGGGAGATTTTTAGGTCTAAGTTCTCTAATATCCTTCACTTATATGTTCAGCTTATTTGCTGTCGAAGGGTGGAAATTGTCTTTACTGCCAAACGCAATTGGAAAGGGAGTTGCTTCAACAATACTGTGTGTTATTCTATTTTCTATAGTTCAAGGGTTGTTTGGGCCTAAACCTAGGAGTAATTCTAATAATACTAGTACCTACCACTGGTAATGTCTAATCATCATCTGAAAAATAGAAGTTTGGTTTTCGGAGGGCTTATTATTGTCATTTCCACGATTTTTATTTCTCGATTAGCTCACATTCAACTTGTTAGTTCAGACTGGTCTAACTATGCTGGACGATTAACTGAAGAGCGTGAAACTCTTGACCCAATGAGGGGCCAGTTCTTGGATCGGAATGGAAAACTCTTAGTAGCAAATATCGCGAGTTACGATTTACTTTTTACTCCAAGAAAATCTAAGAATCTTGACACTTTTAAACTTGCTAACCTATTAGAATTGGAACTTACAGAACTCGTAAAAAGGCTTGATAAAGCAGCTGCGTATTCTCGTTATGTTCCTTCTGTTATCGAAAAGCAACTATCAGCAA
>JABISU010000075.1 GCA_018700255.1 Flavobacteriales bacterium
AATGGCAATGGATATTGAAACTATTGCCACAGCGTATTTATTAGTTGGCGACGGCCCACTTACTACTGCCGCCTATATAACCCAAACCCTACCCATTCCTTCTGCAAAACCAGAATTAGCTGTTGCAACTGCTTCAGCTGCCGTTTTGCTTGGTATGCAAGCCGTTTATCTTGATGCGGGGAGCGGAGCTGCGAATAGCATTCCAACAGAAGTTGTTTCCGCAGTTAGTAACGCGGTAGATGTGCCTATAATTGTAGGTGGTGGAATTCGGGGTTTCGAAGGCATGGAAAGAGTCTGGGCAGCAGGAGCGGATCTTGTAGTTCTTGGTACTGTACTGGAAAAGGTGAGGGACTTTAGTCAGTTAACATCCTCTTAACGTCGCCATTTTCGTAGTGAAAAATATACGTTACACCCAACTCTGGGCAGTTAACCCTCCTGCCTGATAAGTCATATACACAAATCAACTCTCCGAGGTCATTTGTGCTATTTATTATACTTAATTCATTAACTACGGTGTTGATTTCTCCTATAGGTTGTTGCTGAGTAACACAATGAACCATACCCCCAACGAATAACATATTCCGACAATCTATACCAACCACATTTCTATTGGGATATAAATCACTAATTATAGCATTTGCTACTGCGTCATTGGGGTCGTTATAGTTTGGTACTAAAACAACGCTATTTGCAATATAATAATTTGTGTAGGTTGAGCGATAACCCACCGATTCCCCCCACGTTGTAACGACATCATTAACAGTTAATGGTAAATGTACTATTTCAAATGGCACACCATCAGTGTTCAATGCATTATTGATTATCTCTCTATCAGAAAACGAAACGCCCCAATAAGCCTGATCGGTGTGAGATAGTGTCACTATAGTATTGTTACCGTGAAACCTAGCAAAACCATCAATATGCTGATCCGTTATATCATCTAATCCACCAAATAGTCCATCTAACCAAACGAAATTTGATACACCTAAGTACTCTTGTAAGTAATCTTCAATTTGGGCTTCCGTTAAATCAGGGTTTCTGTCTGGGCCAGTTATTGAAGTTCTTGTAGCCATCAGTGTTCCATATCCATCAATTTCAAAAGCTCCTCCCTCAAGTACCATAACGTTGAGATCTATAATCGGTATATTGAGAGAGTCTGCAACTGCAATAGGTATGTCATCGCAGAGCTCAAAAGGAGCATTACCACCCCAACCATTAAAACCCCAATCTAAAATCGTTAAATTCACGTCAGAGTCGTAAACGAAAATGGGACCATTGTCTCTAACCCAAAAGTCATCATTTTCAGCAATCACAAAATCTACTGAAGACATATCTATAAAAGATTCCTCTAATAGATTTACAATGTGCTCTCTATGCACATTATCATACGCTATAATGTGAACTCTCTCGCCATCAACCAAGGCTTCTGTCATTTGAATCCAGGCAGGCTCGAAATCAGCAGCACCGAAACCATAAGTATGATTATGCGGCCATTGAAGCCATGTCCCTTCATGGGGAAGCTCCTCAAAAGGCATGGTATATTGAGCTGAAACAACACCCGCACTAGCCGTTAAGATAGCAACCAACAAAAAAAATGGCACACTCCGTTTCATAGACGCAAATTAGTCAATCTTATTTAAAAACTATATACGATATTTATAAACCCATGACGTCCAGCCTGCGGAAAAACATAATTTTCTGTCACCATGCTATCAAAACCTCCAGACAAGTAACTGTATGTCCATCCATTTGCACTGTACATTTTGTCTAGAATATTCTTAGCAACAATTGACAAAGAGATCTTATCATTGTTTGTTCTTGTTGTTGACCATTGAACTGAAAAATCATTGACGAAGTATGCAGGCAATGAACGATCAATGTTTGACGTGTTGTCTAAAAATTGCTGACCTACAAATTTCGTCACGAAGTCACAACCAATTGTACTGTTTGTGTTGGACCAAACCTCAGCAGAAATAACTCCTGAACCTGTAACAGATGGTGAAAAAGCGATGTCACTGTTTTGATGATCTACAACATTGACATAATCATAGTTCTCATCATAATCGTATATAGTTTCTTCAAACAAATCAATCCTATTTTGGGAGAGTGTGACGTTAACATCGCAACGAATCTTTGGCATTATCTCAACTCCAGCCTGAATCTCAATACCTTGTCTGTAGCTTTTAGGAACATTCACTCGAACAGGACTCCCGACATCGTTTAGTGCTCCGGTTGCAATCAATTGATCTTTGTAGCTCATGTGATAGAGCCCCATTTCAACGCTCCACTTGGACGCAACGTATTTGTATCCCAGCTCGAAATCCTTGAGCTGTTCGGGGTTTACTGAACCTGAGTTTGGGGTATCCAAATAATCACTCCTAGCTGGCTCTCTATTTGCAATTGCAACAGAAGCAAAAGCTCTTGAAGATTCACTTAGCAAGACATCAAACCCAAATTTGGGGTTGAAAAAAAGAAGCGTATCTTCAATTGAAATTTCTCTTAAATCAGCGTCAACACCATGCGTGGAGTATGTCACATATCGGGTTTGCAACTCCGCCTGTAGCCTCACCTTTTCATCCATGAGATCATACGAACCTCTGACATACGCACTTCCATCCTGCTTGTCACCAACATTGTCATAGTATCTCGTACCTGGAAGAACATCTGCAGCGTGCTCCATCCAAATTAATTCACCAAAATGATCTCCTGAATAATTCGAATATGCACCTCCAAACTGAACATCGACTTTTCCCAAAGGCAGATCAAAATTAACAAGTCCACCAGCTAGAGTATTGTCTAACCACCTTCTTCTGATCACATTTGTAGATTCTGGTGAGATAGAATCTGAGTATGTTGGTGCTTCTAATCCATATATAGAAAAAGCGTCATCTGATCTGAATTGTTCGTAATAGCCTGCTCCTAATGTTGAGAAAAGGGAAACCGCCATGTTCGCCAAGCCTAAATCTTGTTCAAAATGCAACTGCAAATGATTTTGATAATAGTTGTCCACTTCATCCTTGTAGTTGTAGTAATTGTGCTGCCTTCCTCTCTCTTTTAAATCATCTAAACGCTCGACATCAAAACCATATCCATACTCAGAACTATTCATAGCCCATTCATCAATATCTGCATCTGTTACATTTTCATTTGTGATAAATTGTGGGATACCAAACCATGATTGGTAAGTTCTTTCATTTCCTCGCAATGATGTAATGGAGAATCGTCCACTACCCCATCTTTTCGCAACAGAAGTATATATTGAATTCAAATCACTTGATGCCCTGTCAACATATCCATCCGATCCAATCTGTGACATGCGACCTTCCACATTCCAACCCTTTCCAACAATACCCGTATTCCAACCGACGCTTCTGCGAAAAGAATTAAAACTTCCTCCTCCCAACACAACCTGACCTCCAGGCTGGACGATTTTTCCTAGGGTATTTATAGCGATAGACCCTCCAAAAGCACCGGAACCGTTCGTGCTTGTTCCTACACCTCTTTGAATTTGCAAGCCCGAAACTGAAGCACCTAAGTCAGGTAAATTAACCCAAAAAACACCCTGAGATTCGGCATCATTTAAAGGGACTCCATTGATTGTTACGTTAATGCGACTGGCATCCGAACCCCTTAAACGTATTCCTGTATACCCAATGCCATTACCTGCATCTGAGGTCACAACAACTGAAGGAGTTAATCTCAATAAGAAAGGCATGTCTTGACCTGCGTCCATTGAGTTTAAATCATCTTGGCTGAGATTTGTATTTGCAAAAGGTGATCTCTCATCAGAACTTACAGCACTCACAGCAACAGGTTGTAAAATGTTGATTGAATCAACCTGTGAACAGAGAGTTGTGGTCGTGAAACAAAGAAGAAAAAAAAGAAACGCAACTAAATTACTTTGACAAAAACTACACATCGCGACATTGTTTAATTTATAAATTCATTAAAAAAATGACACATGGGAGAGATTTTGCACAGCGCAAACTCTTGACATCTTCCAACCCGGTATTACCCGGTAAGGTTCAAAGGGTATGAATCTCAGCCAAAAGGCACCCCTGCATCGAGGCGAAATTAATCTATGGAGACTATATTAGGCGCATGTTGTCAGAAAAACTTTTAGAAGAAGCTCTAAACCTCTCTATTAAAGCAGGTGGAGCTGGCGCAAGAGTATTGCTTTTAGCTCTTGAATCTTCAGATGACGAACTACATATAAAATCAAAAGAGGATGGTTCCCTTGTGTCCGATGCTGATTATGCTTCAGATAAAATTATAACTGAAATTCTATCTCCTCTTGGAATTCCTATCCTTAGTGAAGAAGCAATTATTCCTTCTTTTGAAGATAGGAAGGATTGGCCATACTATTTCTTAATAGATCCTTTAGATGGCACAGAGTCGTTTCTTAAAAATAGATATGGATTTACAGTGAATATTGCCCTTTGTGACGCAACAGGCCCCATCATAGGTGTCGTTGCAGACCCTTTATCCAACATAATTTACGCTGGTGCAATTGGGAAAGGTTTTTCTATTTACCAATTAGATGGAATTTGTATTAAGTCAATACATTCTAATACTATTCAAAAACCATATAGATTAATTACCTCTTGTGATGAGCAGGCTAGGTTAGAGGAATTACTCCCTCCAGGGATTAGCTCAACAGATGTTATAACTAGTCCGGTTAGCGGAGCTCTTAAATTCTGTAAAATAGCTCTTGGAGAAGCTGAGATACACTCTAGAACAGGCACTTACATGGAGTGGGACTGTGCCGCTGGAGATGCCATTCTAAGATCAATAGGGTTAGATGTTTACGATAGACATACACACAGTCGCCTGAGTTACAACTCTGAAGATCTAAAGGTACACGGACTATATACTTCTAAAGTTGTATAAAAGCGATGCCATTTATCTATACGGACCCTCTTCAAAAGTTCTGTACATATCACAATAATTTGAGTACCGCTCCTTAGAAACCTTACCTGCCTCAACCTGCTTTTTAACTGCACAGCCCGGCTCACCCATATGTACACAATTGTTAAACTTACAATCGTGTAGAAATTTGAAAAACTCAGGGAAATGATGGTTCAGCGTACTCTTTCCTAATGTTACTAAACCAAACCCTTTTATACCCGGTGTATCAATAATAAACCCACCTCCTGGAACGGAAAACATTTCGGCAAAAGTAGTTGTATGCCTTCCTTTTGAATGAGTTTCTGACACAGCAGCGGTTTTAAGTTCTAAACCCGGAATAAGCAAATTGATTATCGTGCTTTTACCAACACCACTATGCCCAGATAGTAAATTTATACCAGAATTTAATTCCTCTTTAAACTCCTTTATTCCTAAGCCAGACTCAGCTGAAACCCTCATCGTTTCATAACCAACTCTTGTATATATACCCTCCAACTCCTCTTGCCTTAACAATGCCTCTTTATCTGAACTTAACAAATCAAATTTGTTAAAGACAATCGTAGTCGGAATTCCGTACGCTTCTGCTGTGACTAAGAATCTATCAATAAAACCGGAGCTAGTCCTTGGCTTAGCAATGGTCACAATAAGATATGCTCTATCTAAGTTTGAAGCGACAATATGAGTTTCCTTAGAAAGGTTAACTGATTTTCGAACAATGTAATTCCTCCTCTCCTCTATACTATCAATACTACCCGTTCCGTCTTTAGACCTGATAAATTGTACAGCATCACCCACTGCAATAGGGTTTGTAGATCGCAAACCCTTAAGCCTCATCTTTCCCTTAATTCTACATCGAATATTCTCACCTGAGGAGTCTTGTACATCGTACCAAGATCCGGTAGATCTAAAGACTATTCCGCTTTCAGTATTAGTTTCAGTACTCAAGAAGTAAGTTCTTTAAAAGCCGCTTCAAGCCCACCATCTCTACTTGTGAAAATATCAGTGGCATCATCCGCTACAACCTCTCCATTCTTAATCAGCACAACTCGATCACACATAGCCTCCACTTCTTGCATGACATGCGTAGATAGAAGTACCGTTCTTTCCCGACCTATGTTTTTTATTAGTGCTCTTACTTCAACAAGTTGATTGGGGTCCAAACCTGAAGTCGGCTCATCAAGTATCAATACTTCAGGCTCATGTATAATCGCAGCTGCAAGACCCACCCTTTGGCGATAGCCCTTAGATAATTGACTAATTTTCTTACTAGCTTCAGGCTCTAATGCCACAAGAGACATAACTTCTTCAACCCTTTTAGCGACGTTATTTACTTTATACATCCCACCTACAAAACTTAAATATTCACGTATGAACATTTCTTCGGGCAAAGGATTATGCTCTGGTAAATAACCTATTCGCTTTTTTGTTTCAAGAGGATCTGAATCAACATCAAAACCACAAACTTCAACATAACCTGAAGTTGCAGGTAAGTACCCCGATATTAATCGCATTAACGTTGATTTACCTGCGCCGTTTGGTCCTAAAAGACCTAAAACCTGGCCCGAAGGGACTTTTAAGCTAACATCATTAAGAGCAGCTTGTCCATCAAAAACTTTCGTGGTGTGTTTTACGTTAATCGACATCAATCTGAAAGTGTGTTTAATCTACATCATTCCTCCCATACCACCAGGCATAGCAGGAGGAGGAGCCATCGAACCTTCTTCCTCAAAGTCAGATATAACGCACTCCGTTGTAAGCATCATACCTGAGATAGAAATAGCATTTTCTAAAGCTACACGAGAAACCTTAGTGGGATCAATTACTCCCGCCTTGTAAAGATCTTCATAAACCTCAGTCCTTGCATTGTATCCGAAATCTGCTTTTCCATCACGAACTGCATTAACCACTACAGCTCCTTCTCCACCGGCATTTGCTACAATTTGGCGCAACGGCTCTTCAATTGCTCTGATTACAATCTTAATCCCAGTTGTCTCATCGTTATTCACTCCCTCTAATTTCAAAATCTTAGAAGCAGCTCTGATGTATGCCGTTCCTCCTCCGGGAATAATACCCTCCTCTATAGCAGCACGAGTTGCATGCAAAGCGTCATCAACTCTATCCTTTTTCTCCTTCATCTCTACTTCAGTAGCAGCCCCAACATATAGAACAGCAACACCACCGGCTAATTTAGCAAGGCGCTCTTGTAGTTTTTCCTTATCGTAATCTGATGTTGTAGTCTCTATTTGAGCTTTTATTTGCCCTATACGAGCTTTAATACTAGCTTTAACACCAGCTCCATTTACAAGGGTGGTATTATCCTTGTCAATCGTTATTTTTTCCGCTGTTCCAAGATCATCAACTGAAGTATTTTCAAGCTTCAAGCCAGTCTCTTCTGAAATCACCTGTCCACCTGTAAGTATTGCAATATCTTGAAGAATTGCTTTTCTTC
>JABISU010000038.1 GCA_018700255.1 Flavobacteriales bacterium
ATTCCTCACCCGAATTGGGGGAGCCCATTGCGTTTGATGCTTGCTTAGGGAGTATAGATATGGATATAGTGCCTGACACTATTTTCAGCAATTGCCCACAGACGTTTACCATCAACAGAACTTTTATAGCAACGGATAATTGTTTTAATGAGGCATCGGCGAGTCAGGTTATTGAAGTGAGTGACACGGAAGCGCCAACTCTTACAATTCCCTCAGACTTTGTGGTGGAATGTGGGGTGGAGGTTCAGTTAGAAAATGCAATTGCGATAGACCACTGTGACGCATCACCTTCTGTAGAAACAGAAACAGACACAGTAAATATTCAATCCGCTGGAACGTTTACAATAATAAGAACCTTCACAGCATCCGATGCATGTGGGAACTTCGCTACTGGAGACCAAACAATATATATTCAAGACACCTCCCCTCCATTTTTCACCGAATTTCCATCAGATATAATTGTCCCATGCGGGGAAACTTTCACGGAAGACATGCCTGTCTTTCAAGACGGATGCGACCCATCTCCAATTCTATCAAATGTAATTACAGATGAAAATTATCAGGACTGCGCAAACGAGTCTGTAGTGTCGAGGACTTTCGAAATCGAGGACGATGCGGGGAACACCCTTTCACAAACCCAAACCATAACTTTCATCGACGACAACCCTCCGTTTTTCACTTTCGTTCCTTCAGACATCACCGTGGGGTGCACAAATGATATTGAGATAACAGATCCGGAATACGATGATCTGTGCTCTGCAAATGGTCTCACCCTTACCACAGTTTTTGAAGAGCAGTACCTAGGTTGCGACGACAGGTATGATCAGACCAGAATTTACACCATTACAGACGCTTGTGGGTTGACTACCTCAGCGAACGTAACTATTTTTATTAGGGACACCATAGCCCCGTTACTTGAGACAGAGCTAGACTCCCTATCATTTTTCTGCTCTTATAACGTCCCGAGCTGTGAACAAATGTTTTCTAACCTTGTCTTTGTTGACGAGTGTGGTTCGGAGGAACTTTCCTACTCATGTTCGGATATTTTGATTGAAGGCAATTGCGAGGAGCAAGCTTGCCTTTGGGAAAGAACTTATTTTTGGGAAGACGGATGTGGAAATCAATCGCAGGCAAGCCACGTAATTAGAGTGGAAGAGACAGCGTTTTCCCCAACAATGCCAACGGGAATGACTCCAAATGGAGATGGCGCTAATGATTCTTATGTCATTTTAGACATAGGTCCATTAATCGCGGTAGGCGAGGTAGCTCCCTGTGATTGGATAGACAACACATTATTCAGAGTTATCAATCGCTGGGGCCAAATGGTTTTCGAGGAAACGAACTACAGAAATGATTGGGAGGGAACCTACACAGACGGCTCACCTCTCCCTAGCGGAACTTATTTCATCGTGTTTGAAGCCAATGGCGAGGCGTTCTCAACTTATGTAGATATAAGAAGATGAGAAGCCAGATCTACATATTTATATTCAGCATTCTATTTATGGGAGGCGCCTATGAATCGCATTATGCACAACAAGATTACTTAGCTTCACAATATAATTTCAATTCGTTAATGCTGAATCCCGCATATGCTGGGGCCCACTCATACATACAATTCAGTTCGATGTATCGAAACCAATGGAAGATTGACGGCGCTCCGACATCCCAGGTTTTTTGTCTCGATGGCTCATTAAAGAACGCGCCTGTTGGTTTAGGTTTAGCAATTACATCAGATAGAATAGGTGTGGTTAGCGAGAAAACATTCTCAGGGGATTTAAGCTATAAATTTCGCACTCGTTTAGGAAATGTTTCCTTCGGGATTAGGGCGGGATATGTAGGGTATTCGGCAAAACTTAGCGATTTAATTTATTGGGACGAAAACGACCCGGTTTATAGCAACGGCAATGTCCAGGAGGGGTTTCTTACCCTTGGGTTTGGGACATTTATGTCAGCGACGAGCGGCAAGTGGTATGCCGGACTCTCATCTCCGAGTTATTATGCTAAAGATAATATTCTAAGATCCTCGGCGGATGAGAGGTTCTATAACAGACATTACTATCTCTATGGCGGAGGGGTTAAATCGACATCAATGGGGGTGGATTTAAAACCCAGCTTCCTTGTAAGATACATGGATAACGCTCCAATATTATTTGATCTAAACCTCCATGCTTTATTTATGGAGGACGGGCCCAGTGGATCTCAGATATGGGTCGGAGTTGGATATAGATCGAGCTCTACATATATAGCGTCGCTAGAGGTGGCCCTGCCCTATAACCTCAGATTGGGATATTCGTATGATTTTGCAGCAAAAGGTTTAAACACATACTTAGGGGCCACACATGAAATACAAATTGGTTTCAATTTCGGCGGACGTACTTCGGTAATTCAAAACCCTCGATATTTTTGATGTTTATCAGGAAAACATATTGGGCAAGTGTAGCGATCTCTTATGCATTCATAATCACCTTATTTCTTTCGGGATGCTCTACTCATTTCTTTTTAGAAGGCCAAACTCTTGAAGACGAAGGTCTGTTTGTTGAAGCAGCGGCTCAATATGAGCGTGCGATAAAAGGAAATAAAAATAACGATGCTTACGAGGCTTTAGTTCCGATTTATATTAAACTGAACGTGCACGAAAGAGCCTTAGCCTGCATTGATTTTATCGAGAACACTTCGGGATTAACAGAAAAACTGTTATTCGATAAAGCGGAGACCTTGATGTCTTTAGGGAGGTACGATGAGGCAAAAGAAATTTATAATAAATGCCACAACTCCCCGAAGGTAGAGATAAGACTAGCCACATTAAACTCATTAGATGAAAGGCAGGCCGACAGCGTCTATTTTAAGGTAAGGCCCATTAAAATAATCAGCAAAGACGCAAAAATTTCAACAGTTGCAAGCGCATCTTTGCCACATAAAGTAGGGGGTGAGCTATACTTTGTGGCAGAAAGCCCTCGAAGTTACTCACAGAGACGCGGAGTGGAGACATTTATTGATGATTACACAGGAAATAGGCTAATGGACCTTTGGAAGGGTGTTCTCGTTGACACCTTAGTCACAGAAAACCACCTCGAACTTTTTTCAGAATCCATAACCGAGTTAAATACTGAATTCCACGATGGGGTAGTTGCTCATATTTCAGGTGAATCGAGCGGTGTTTTAGGCAAAACATACGTTCCTCCCCAACTTTCAACATTTGATAAATTAACACGTCCAGTTGGTGAAAAGGTGTTGTATCCTATTCAACTTTTTGAGGCGGAATTAATCATTAGTTCTACAGGCGTTAAAACATGGGAAACAGGCCCAAGAATTAGTTTTTGTGATGAGAAATACATGTTTGCCCATCCCGCTGTTTCTCCCGACGGCAAAACCCTATACTTTACATCAGATATGCCAGGTGGATATGGTGGTATGGATTTGTGGAGCTCAGAGAAAATATCTGGAGAGTGGAGTAATCCTAAGAATTTAGGACCGACAATTAACACAAGCTTAGATGATGCATTTGCAACATTACGTCATTCCGACACCTTATTTTTCAGCTCTAATGGTCACAAGGGTTTAGGAGGTCTTGACATCGTTTTTGCAACCCGCAATAATGACTCAAAAGACTGGCTGAATGTTGTAGATGACCTTCCATATCCAATTAATTCTTCTGTAGATGATTTCGGGGTTCAGCTTTTCCCAAAAGGGTTTCAAGGGGTTTACACCTCTGACAGAAATGGTATAGATGCTCTATATCAGTTTTCAGACTACGATCCAGAGATAACACTATTTGTGGAAATAGTTAATGAGCTTGACGGGACCCCTTGGCCAGGGATAGATGCTGCACTTGAGGCACTAGGAACCCCTGATTTAACGAAATTTACATCCGACGGATCTGGCAAGTGGTCATCTAGGATTCTACGTGAACAAACATATATGATTCAATGCCCTGGAGCGTTGAGATATTCAGCTGTTCCTTTCACCACACCAGAAGATCAAACACAAAAATCTCTTACCATAACAGTGCCCATCCCTATTGTTATCTCAGTTGGGTGCTTGGATCCATTTGCTCTGAACTATAATTCAAAAGCGATAGTTGATGATGGGCTTTGTGAATACACGAGGGCTATTACCCCCCTTAACGCTATCATTGACAATGATAATGAGATTTTAAATGACAAAGACTTAATAACTGAGACAAAAATTATTAAGGGTGATATCGTAAACCTTAACCTGCATTGGGATTTTGACAGGGCTGAACTGAAATATTACGATAGGCCTATCATTGAGACCTTTGCAAGGCACCTAATCAACAACTCAAATTTAAATGTTCTTATAATTTCACACTGTGATTCGAGAGGTAAAGACACATATAACGACTCCCTTAGTCAAGCACGGGCGGATGCGGTTAGAGAAGCTTTTGTTAGGTTTGGCGTAAGCAGTGAAAGAATAACAACATACGGAGCTAGCGAGCAGTTTTTACTTGAGCAGTGCAAGGATGATGAGGACTGTAAAGAGTCAGTACATCAAGCAAATAGAAGGACGACAGCGAATATTTTAAGGCCTGATGAAAGGGCTTATGTGCATAACGTGAAAGCTGGAGAGACTCTTTTTGGAGTTGCGAAAAAGTACGGAGTAAAAATGCAAGAGATTAAAACTTGGAATGGCCTTAAATCCGAGAAAATGAGAGAGGGGCAGGATATATTAATTTATTTGCCTTAATTCGCTAACTTAGCTTAATGTCGAAGAAGCCCGTAATAGGAGTTTTAGGTAGTGGAAGTTGGGCTACAGCACTGGTAAAAATGCTGTGCGAAAATATGGAAGAGCTCAATTGGTGGGTTAGGTCCCAAGACACCATAGATCATATAGCTCTCCATGGAAATAATCCTAAATATATCCAGAGCATTCAGTTTCAAGTAGAGAAGCTCAAACTAACGACAAACATGAAAGTCGTGATAGAATCAAGCGATATAATAATTGTAGCGATTCCTTCGATGTTTTTAGACGATGCGTTTAACGATGTGTTTGGTGAAAACTCATCGTTTACACCCTTTTCGAATAAACTAGTGTTTTCTGCCATAAAAGGCATGATTTCTAAATACAATTATATTCCCGCTAGATATCTTCATAAGAGGTTTGACATCCCTTATGAAAAAATAGGTATAATCTGTGGACCGTGCCATGCAGAAGAGGTTGCTCGCGAAAGACTTTCCTATCTAACGGTGGCTTGCCCAGACACTACTCAAGCAGAAATTTTCGCCCCGTTTTTGAGAACCAAGTATATCAAGGTTAGCACATCGGATGATGTTTTCGGAGCGGAGTTAGCGGCAGTTTTGAAGAACGTATATGCCGTTGGGTCTGGGCTAGCCCATGGATTGGGATATGGAGACAACTTTATTTCAGTACTGATTTGCAATGCTGCTATTGAGATGAAGAGATTCATTGATGTGGTTCACGATATTGACAGGAACATAAAGAGCAGCCCGTATCTAGGAGACCTTCTAGTAACAGCCTACAGCGTAAATAGTCGAAACAGGGCGCTTGGCACGATGGTTGGAAGCGGGTATACAGTAATGGCAGCAGTAATAGAACTTAAAATGGTCGCAGAAGGAATGACGGGAGCAAAAGGCATATTCGAGATGAACAAAGATTTTAAGGTTGAGATGCCTATCGCCGATGCTGTGTATAGAATCCTTCACGAACGCATGTCTCCAGTTTTAGAAATGAGACTTTTATCAGACCAGTTAAAGTGAAACAAGGTATAGCACAGATATTAGTTTTATTTATACCCATCTTCTCAGGGGCATCAGTGTTTTCACAACAACACACCTCAGATTTATCTTTTATACCTAACCAAGGGCAATGGGACTCTTTTATTTCATACAGAGCCGACTTAGATGGTGGGATCTTTTGGATGGAAGAAAATGGATGGACTGCATGGGTTGCTGGAGAAGGTTATGATGATTTATGGAATCATGAAAGTGGCAATCACGAAAGTGAAACATTGTCATCTCACGCCTGGAGAGTTCGTTTTAAAGACGGAAACCCCAACGCAGAAAAATCTGGCCGTCACGAGCTGGGCCACAAAGTAAATTATTACAGAGGTAGCGACGAAACGAAATGGGTAAGTGGGCTTGATGCGGTGGGGCAGGTGAGATATAAAGAGGTTTGGCCTGGAATAGAATTAATCATGGATGGAAGGGCGAGAGGAACGAAAAAACTGAAGTACGACTGGATAGTAGAGCCGGGAGCAGACCCCTCAAACATCGTCTTGATACATGAAGGGACAGAGCTCAGCTTGAGACCAGATGGATCACTGTTACATCTCATGGGCGAGACGGGAGACATCATCGAAGGTGTTCCATTTGCATACCAATTAATCGATGGCTCACGTATTTCACAAGTTGAGTGCCACTACAAATTGACAAAGAGGTTAGATGGAATGACAGAGGTGAGTTTTGAAATAGGGGACTACAATCCCGATCTTAGATTAACAATAGACCCAGATCTTGTATTTGCAACTTATATAGGAGCAACCCAAGCAAATTGGGGGTTTACTGCTGCTTTTGATGATGACGGCAGGGCGATTGCTGGTGCCGCATTGTGGGACGGGGGAATGGGAACATACCCCACTACGGCGGGTGCCGTTTCTACTACTTTCGCTGCAGGCGACGGGCCTTTCGATATAGGAATTACAGTATTTTCTGCAGATGGAACAGCCTTGGTGTATAGCACCATTGTGGGTGGTAACGGCATGGATATTTGCTCCTCCCTTGTTGCTGATTCAAATGGAGATTTTTATGCTTTTGGTATGACAGGATCTTCCAATTTCCCTGTTTCTATTGGATCTTATGACGAGTCGTTTAACGGAGGATCATCCGTCAATTTACAAGCTTGTTGCAATTTCCCAGGGGATTTTTCAAACGGTTCAGACCTCTTCATTTTGAAATTCTCCTCAGGAACAGGAGGGTTGTTGAGCGGAACCTATGTAGGTGGATCCGGCAACGATGGAATTAACTCCGGCTCGATGTTGAATTACAACTATGGCGACGTTTTTAGAGGGGAGATCAATGTTGACGAGCTCGACAGGCCTTGGGTCGCTTCAGTGACTTCAAGTGTTGATTTCCCTATGATAGCAGGACCTTATCCGAGTTATAACGGTGGAACTACAGATGGTGTTTTATTCAGGATGAGTCCTGATTTAAGCAATTTAGAGTGGTCATCCTATGTTGGAGGATCTCA
>JABISU010000169.1 GCA_018700255.1 Flavobacteriales bacterium
AAACGGTTATAGAAACTACAGGGATTACTCCAGAGGAGGAGGCCGAGATTAATAGAGAAGAAGCCGAGTTAGAAAAGGAGATACAAGATGTTGAGGATGATAAAGCTTTGAATCCAAAATTGAAAATTTCTGAATTGGATGAGGATCAAAGTAGCAACAAAGAAGACGTTGAAAAGTCAGAGGGTAAATTCGCTGAAGATTTTAAGAGGAAGAATATGATAGAACTAAAGAAAAATCTTAAGGAAGCCATTCATAATGAGGATTACGAATCGGCTTCTAAAATTCGAGATAGAATTGATAAAATTAATTCAGATCAATAGTAATTATGGGTAAAGTAGCTATAATAATGGGAAGCACTTCTGACCTTCCTGTAATGGAAGAAGCCATGAAGGTTCTCAAAGATCTTGGAGTTGAATATAATGCTACTGTTGTTAGTGCTCATAGAACTCCGGATAGATTGTCTGAATTTGCAAAACGTGCAGTTAAAGACGGATTTAAGGTGATTATTGCCGGAGCTGGTGGCGCTGCACATCTTCCCGGGATGACAGCCTCTTATACACCTTTGCCAGTAATTGGAGTGCCAATTAAAAGTAGCAATTCTATCGATGGATGGGATTCTGTTTTGAGTATTTTACAGATGCCATCAGGTGTGCCAGTTGCTACTGTTGCCCTTGATGGAGCACGTAATGCGGGTATTTTAGCGGCCCAAATAATAGCAACTTCTGATTCTGTTCTTCTAGACAGAATTATGTCTTTTAAGTCTGCACTCAAATCTAAAGTTGAAGATTCAACTTCAATTGTAGAAAATCACAAGACTAAATAATGTCTGATTTGGCATCAACACACCAAGAGTTTAATCCGGATAATCTTAATCCTAAGAAACTTCACGCCTTATTATTAGGAGGTGTTGCTCCTAGACCTATTGCATTTGCAAGCACGATTGATAAAGAAGGTAGAGTTAACCTTGCTCCCTTTAGTTATTTCAATGTTTTTTCAGCGAACCCTCCTATTTTAATTTTTTCTCCAGCTCGAAGAGGGAAAGACAATACGACCAAGCATACTTTAGATAATGTCCTTGAAGTTCCCGAAGTTGTGATTAATATGGTTGACTACGATTTAGTTCATGCTTGTTCACTTGCTTCCACTGATTATCCTCAGGGGGTTAATGAGTTTGAGAAAGCTGGATTGACGGAAGTGCCATCTGTGACAATTACTCCTCCAAGAGTTCTTGAATCACCTGTTTCTATGGAGTGTAAAGTGTTGAAGGTTGAGTCTTTCGGTCCAAACCCAGGTGCGGGGAACTTGGTCTTCTGTGAAATTAAGAGAATGCATTTTCGAAATAATGTGTTAGGCTCAGACGGGTTGCCAGATGCTGATTTACTTGACCTTGTGGCTAGATGCGGTGGCTCTTATTACACTAGGGCGTCAAAGGAGGCGCTCTTTGAAATACCTAAGCCTATAGCAAATTTAGGGATAGGGGTGGATGCCATCCCCAAAGACATCTGTACTAGTAGTATTCTTACTGGGAAACATCTTGCTATGCTTGGTAATGTTGAGAGTTTGCCAGATGAAACAGAGGTGAATGATTATAAGCTAATTGAATTATCTGAGATATTTTTAGATTATGCTGATAATGGAGTTGTTTTAGAGTTGGAGCTACATAAACACGCGTTAAAACTTCTTGACAATGGAAATGTTAATGAAGCGTGGAAAACACTTCTAACTTTTAACCTCGGATAGTATTGTTTTTACATTTCCTTAAATTACCTTTATAGCATGTCATTTGAGATTAAAGGAAAAGTTAAAGTTCTGTTCGATAGGCAGGATTTTCCCAGCGGCTTTTTTAAGCGCGACTTCGTTGTTACTACTAACGATCAATATCCACAGGATATTAAATTTGGTGCTCTTAAAGAGCGTGTTGAACAATTAGACGGACTTTCAGTTGACGATGAGGTCACAGTAAAGTTTGATGTAAAAGGCCGCGAGTATAACGGCAATTACTATGTTGATTTAAATGCTTGGAGAATCGAAAGAGGTGCTTCGAATCAAGCTGCTCAGGTTGGCGCTCAGGCAGGCCAGTCTTCTCAAGCTAGTCCAGCTCCAGCTCCAAAAGTGAGTTCTACTCCTTTACCTGAGGTAGCTGCAGTTGAATTGAGTTCTTCTTCTGACTCTGATGATGATCTCCCGTTTTAATAACGGATAAAATTTAGTGAAAGAGAGTATTAAAGCTAAAGGGTCTCGATGGCTTCTAGCTTATTCTCGGGGTTTTAATAAATTTCTACCCTCTCCATTTGCAATAGCTTTATTATTAACTGCTGTTGCTGGTTTTAGCGCCCTATTCATTACAGATACCGAAGAGGTATTAAGAGCTTGGTCAGATGGTTTATGGAATCCTTCTCTATTGAGGTTTGGATTTCAAGCTATGTTTATGCTGGTACTTGGCCATGTTTTGGCTTTATCTGCTCCAGTTAAATATTTTCTTGATAAAGTTGTCATTTTAGCTGTTAGAAATACAGCTTTAGCACCTGCCTATGTTGCCTTTTTTGCGTTAATGCTAGGCTGGCTTAATTGGGGATTGGGATTAGTGGCTGGTGCTCTTTTAGCGAAATCAGTAATTGATAAATCAGAAAAGCACGGTTATGGCATTCGTCCAGGACTATTAGGTGCAGCTGGTTATATGGGGCTTTTAGTTTGGCATAGTGGTTTAAGCGGTAGCGCACCTTTGAAAGTTGCTGAATCAGGTCATTTGCTTTCGTTATACCCTAAAGGGGCTGATTGGCAATTGCCTATTCCTGATTCTATATCAATTTCTTCTACGGTTTTTTCAACTTGGAATATCTCAATTACAATCGGTGTTATATTAGTAGTAGTTCTTTTATTTGCAGTATTAGGGCATTTGTTTAATCAACAAACACAAGAGCCACAAACATTAACTCCACAAAGTAGTCTCACTGATGACGATATTGGCGGTGACCATGTTAAGGATTATTCAATTTCGGAAAAATTAGATAATGCAAGAGGGTTAGCATGGGTGTTCGGAGTGTTGTTTTTAGGAACAGCCATTTGGTTGACGATTTCGTCAGAGTCAGCAGCTACCCGGCTTGGATTTGTTACTCCAGACTGGATTAATTTAATATTATTAGGCTTAGCTCTTCTTGCTCATGGGTCAATAAAGAATCTACTATCCGCACTTGAAAAAGCTATTGGAGGTGCCTCAGGGATACTTCTTCAATTCCCCATATACTTTGGTATAATGGGGCTAGTTACTGGAACAGGACTTGTAACTATTTTATCTGGGGCTTTAGTTTCTTCAACAAATATCACAACATTACCCCTAGCAATATTCACATCATCTGGTGTGCTAAATATATTTGTTCCTAGTGGTGGAGGGCAGTGGGCAGTGCAGGGTCCACTTGTCATTGAAGCTTGTCACAGTATGGGTATGAGTTTAGAAAAGGGGATTATGGC
>JABISU010000076.1 GCA_018700255.1 Flavobacteriales bacterium
AAAAAGGGAATGTTTGAGGGAAATCTTGAAAAAGGGGAGTTAGAAATAGGCCAAGTATCTGCCCTTCTTAAAAACATTCTCCCAGCCTCTGAAATAATTTCAGACATCGTCCAGTCATATAGAAAAGCAGGAGGGAATAAATTGGGGCCGCGATTTAAATTTTAACTCTTGTTTTCCTTAAAAAAGGAAATTATTTGTTGTGAAACACGATCACTACAAACAGTTTTTAAATCTTCTAAACTGGCATTTTTAATTTTCGAAACAGAGCCAAATTCGATCAGCAACTTTCTTTTGGTAGCCTCACCTACACCCGGTATATTGTCCAATATAGATGCGGTAGATGATTGGCTTCTCTTTTTTCGGTGATGGGTTAATGAAAACCGATGTGCTTCATTTCTCATATTTTGAATCACCTTTAGCGTGGGCGACCTCTTATCGAGATAAATAGGCAAGGAATCCCCAGGAAAAAACAACTCCTCTAATCTTTTAGCGATTCCAACAACCGCAACTTTCCCTCTTAAATGAAGTTCTTCGACAGCTTCCATGGCATGACTTACCTGGCCCTTGCCTCCATCTATTATTATAAGTTGGGGCAGCCCCTCTTCACCAGACTCCCTATACAGCCTGTCATAACGTCTGTACACTGCTTCTTTCATGCTGGCAAAATCATCTGGCCCTTCGACGGTTTTAATATTGAAGTTTCTATAATCTCGTTTGGAAGGTTTCCCGTTTTTAAACACGACACAAGCAGAAGTAGGGTTAGTTCCTTGCAAATTCGAGTTGTCAAAACACTCAATATGTCTCGGCTGACTCTTAAGCCGTAAATCAGATTTCATGGTAGCCATAAGCCGATCTAAAGCCGCTTCAGGGTCGATTTGCTCTTGATGTCTTTGCCTATCTTTCATGTAAAGTCGAGCATTTTGCTCAGACATTTCAACGAGTCTTTTTTTATCTCCTTTTAAGGGGATAGAAAAAGTCACATTATCTAAAGCAACATTAACCAGAATAGATGTAAAAATTTCCCGACTAGAGCTGTTAAACTTTTCTCGAATAATAGGAATAGAAGCTTCCAATAACTCTGCGTCTGTTTGGGCTAACTTACGCTTAACCTCAAAACTAGACCCACGAATAATTGCGCCAGAGACAATTAATAAACAGTTTACGTAGGCAAAACTATCATCACCAACTATAGTAAAGACATCTACCCCATCAATTTTAGGGTGTACAACAGTACTTTTTGCTTGATACTTATCTAACGAATTGAGCTTTGACTTAAGTCCCTCCGCCTTTTCAAAAGCAAGGTCTTTCACAGCTAAATTCATTTGACTATTTAGAACTTTGCGGACAACTTTTAAGTTTCCTTTCAATACATGTCTTATAGATTGGATGCTGAGTTCGTAATCATCTTCGGACTGGTGTCCCACGCAAGGCCCCAAGCAATTACCAATATGATATTCAAGGCATACACGGAATTTACCTCCGGCAATGTTTTTCTCCGATAGCGAAAGGGAACACGATCTTATCGGATAAAGTTTCTGGCACAGGTCTAACACTGTCCTCATACTCCGAATACTTGTAAACGGACCAAAATACTCCCCCCCATCATTTATCACCTTTCGTGTAGAAAACACCCTGGGAAATCGCTCCTTCTTAATAACAATATAGGGAAATGTTTTATCGTCTTTCAGGAGGATATTATAGACCGGCCAGTGCTCTTTTATTAGATTATTCTCAAGGAGTAGAGCGTCTTGCTCTGTAGGAGTAACAATCCACTGAATATCTGCAATTTTTCTAACTAACAACCGCGTCTTCCCATTTTCATAATTCTTACGGTTGAAATAACTGCTCACTCTCTTTTTCAAATCCTTCGCCTTTCCAACGTATATAATGGTCCCTTCAGCATCAAAATGCTTATAAATACCAGGCTTATTAGGCAGCCTTGCAAGAATATTTTGTATGTGTTCTAAGGGCTTCATTTAAACCAAATCAACTTCAAAGATAACTACCTTTACCGCCATGGATTTTATCACTGGCGCAACAGGTATTGTAGGAAGAGAATTGGTTTCTCAACTAATCTCAGCGGGTCACACAGTGAAGGCTCTTTGCAGAATTAATTCAGATGTTACTTCCGTAGAGAATCTAATAACTTCTAGAGGCCTTTCTTTAGATAGATTAACATGGGTGGAAGGCGAATTACACGACACCCAGTCGTTAGAATCTTCACTTAAGGGCTGCACAAGAGTATTTCATGTTGCAGCTTTAGTTTCTTTTCACCCTTTAGACGAAGCTTCGCTTTTAAAGACGAATGTTGAAGGCACGAAAAACATTGTAAACGCTATGCTTCATCAGGATGTAAAAACCCTTATGTATGTTAGTTCCGTAGCGGCTTTAGGAAGGCAAGAAAACAAAATTGTTGATGAGGAAACTCCTTTTGAAGATGGGATAGGGGAAACAGGGTATTCGAGGAGTAAGTATCTTGCGGAACTTGAGGTTTGGCGAGGACAAGAAGAAGGATTGAGCGTTGCGGTTGTAAATCCCTCCATCATAATTGGCGCGGGTGATTTTACAAGGAGCTCAGCAGAGCTTTTCCCCCAAATTCACGCAGGTCTTTCGTTTTACCCTGCAGGTTCAAGCGGTTATGTTTCTTCAAGCGATGTTGCAAAAGCCTGTGTTTTACTTGCGGACAACAATATTAGAGGCGAAAGAGTCCTACTAAACTCAGAAAACCGCAGTTATAAAAGTTTAATGTGTGAAATAGCGATAGCATTAAACGTTAAGCCTCCATTTAGGGTTGTTAAACCATGGATGTCTTCTTTTGCGTGGAGGGCTTTTTGGCTTATTGAAAAACTCACAGGCAAGAGAGCCTTAGCCACAAAATCCAGCCTTAAAATGTCGCGGTCAATCATCGTGTATGACGGCTCAAAAATTGAACGAGTACTGGCTTTAGAAGGTGTTAAATGGGAGTACGAACCTGTCAACAAGGCAATTTTAAGAACAGCAGAAAGCTACCTCGCCTCAATTTCTAGCTGAGTAATTCTTTCCGTTACTTCTAACAGAATACCTTTCATAGCAACTGGGTGATTCCACCACCAACTATGACTGGCCTTAAACTGACTTTCAGTTATATCGTGTTTACGGAAGACTTCGTTGTACGCATCCCCTAATCTTTTTTCGACATCATCGTTTCTCCAAACACGGTTTTTTGAAGCAGCTTCTATAAGCTGAATGTCCGCTAGAACATTCACAAACTCGGTTTTTTTTAATACACCATCTGGAGCGGTCACATTAACTCTATCCCTACTGTCATTTGCACATCCACCTGTACCTATTATGGCAAGTAACAGCAGTAAAATAGATGTGAATTTAACCTTGACCATTTCGTTTACCGATTAAATTTTAGGCGCTCACCTGCATGATTACCATTCTTAGTTAAGATATTCACCCCATCCCAAACCCTAACTCCGTTAACCCATGTTCCGACAACATGAGATTTGAATTTATGTCCAGTAAAAGGAGACCAACCGCACTTATACATAATATTTTCTCCCGTAACCGTCCATTCAGCATCAGGGTTAACAAGTACCAAATCAGCTTTGTACCCTTCTCGTATATAGCCTCTTTCTGAAAGCCTAAAACACTCTGCCACACGATGTGACATCAGTTCAACAACCCTTTCAACAGTTATTTTACCCTTGTGTACGAGGTCTAACATTGCTGGTAAACCATGCTGTACTAGAGGCCCGCCTGAGGGGGTAGAAAAATACTTTCCGTTTTTTTCTTCTAAGCTGTGCGGAGCATGATCTGTAGCTATAACATCTATTCGCCCATCTAAAAGAGCTGCTCTTATCGCCTCCCGATCTTCAAGAGTTTTTACCGCAGGATTCCATTTAATATATGTGCCTTTTTGTGAATAATCTGCATCAGTAAACCAAATGTGGTGTATGCACGCCTCCGCAGTAATTCGCTTTTCAGAGAGAGGTTTAGAACCATCAAATAGATCCAACTCTTTTGCTGTCGAAATGTGTAGAACATGAAGGCGAGTACCTAATCTTGTAGCTAACTCAACAGCTTTCGAAGAGCTTTTATAACACGCCTCAGCACTACGAATAAGATGGTGTTGGTCCATTGGAACGTTTTCGCCCCATCTTTCCCTAGCCTTTGCAAGATTGGTTCTAATTATTGACTCTTCTTCACAATGTGTAGCAACAAGAGTTGGGCTTTCTTTAAAAATTCCTTCTAAAACCTTTTCTTCATCTACAAGCATATCTCCAGTGGAGGACCCCATAAAGACCTTAACCCCACA
>JABISU010000145.1 GCA_018700255.1 Flavobacteriales bacterium
AACGGCTGTTAAACCTTCACGAAAATCATCTCCGCTAATATCGAACTTAAGTTTACTGAGCATTCCGGACCCTTCTGCATACTTCTTTAAAGTATTCGTGAGACCGCGACGGAATCCCGTAAGATGAGTACCACCTTCGTGGGTGTTAATGTTGTTTACGTAAGAGAATAGATTCTCAGAGTAAGAAGTGTTGTAGGTCATAGCAACCTCCACAGGAATCCCCGCTTTCTCGCCACTCATGTGAATTACGTCAGCAATTAATGTTTCACGAGTGCTATCTATGTACTCAACGAAATCTCTTAGTCCATTCTCAGAGAAAAATACTTCTGTCTTGAAAACTCCTTCTTGAGCTTCATCGCCTTCAGCAGGCTCAGCAAGTTCTCTTTCGTCTGTTAGAGTAACTGTAATTCCTTGGTTTAAGAAACTTAACTCACGCATTCTGTCCGCGATAGTTTCGTAGCTGTATTCAAGAACTTCGAAGATCTCAGGGTCAGGTAGGAACTCTATGATGGTTCCGTTGCTTGTTGAGGTACCACATTCTCTTACTGGATACTCAGCATTTCCTTGCTTGTACTCTTGCTCGTAGGCCTTGCCATCGCGATGAACTTCAGCTCTAAGATGAATAGATAGAGCGTTCACACATGATACACCCACTCCGTGAAGTCCACCAGACACTTTATATGAATCCTTATCAAATTTTCCACCGGCACCGATCTTAGTCATAACAACTTGAAGTGCAGATACGCCCTCCTTTTCGTGCATTCCTACTGGAATCCCGCGACCGTTATCTTTTACTTTAATTCCGTTATCCTTAGTAATCCAAACATCGATTCTGTCGCAATGACCAGCTAATGCTTCATCGATAGAGTTGTCAACTACTTCATAGACTAAGTGGTGCAGTCCTCTTACGTTCACATCTCCGATGTACATTGACGGACGCATGCGCACGTGCTCCATTCCCTCAAGAGCCAGGATTTGGTCTGCGTCGTACCCAGACTCAGAGCCTGATTTATTCTTCTCTTCTGACATATTTTTAAGTCTTATTTCTAGACTTTAAAAATACTAGAATTGTGATGAAAATCAGGTAGAAATATAGGCCTAAATCAGTTTTTTTTACAGCGAAATTAAAGGTTATTCACATATTGGGGATGAATTGGCTAAATGTGTTGCCCTACCTAGGGTTTATCATTAACTCACTACAGCATAATGCCTCAATATTCAAGCGAAATTAAAAAGCATAACTCCCTCCGAAAAGCGCCTGAATTCCCTGAACCGGATAACCTACCCAATGTCGGTACGATGAGTTAGTTAAATTACTGCACTTAATCCAAACAGAGGTTCGTGAATTATACCTATACTCCATTCCGATATTTGCATCAATGTAAGAGGGGAGTTTAACGTTGTAGTAATCAATATCACCTTCTTGCAAAAAAGGTATAGCATCCTGTCCTGGATATATTTGAGAAACAGATGAACGAGTTCCCGAAAAGGTAAAAGAAGCATCAATATATAATTTTTCAAGAAAGGAATAGCTTAAATCCATAGACCACCTTGTGTTCGGTAGATTCCAAGCAGCATCCTGACCATTTGCATCGTAATCATATACAGCTCCGGTTAATCGAATGTCAAGGTTTTTAATCAGATTAAGAGTAAGGTGCCCACCAATAGATTTTACTTTTAAAGTGTCGTAAAACTCTGTGAAACGAGAGCCAGTTGTGTCTAATGATGCGTTATTCCCAAAGTAAAGAAAATCCTCATATTTAGTATTTGAAGCATTTATTTGAAAGCTAACCGCCTTAGTTAATGTACCTCGCATCCCAATTTTAATATCATTAGAGCGACTAGTAGTTCGCATCTCTGAATCAGCTGATGCGTAATAAAATGGGTTTTTATCAACAATTGACATAAGCCGGTTTGATTCTAAGCCTCCATCAAGACTGATATAGGGAATGAATACATCGCGGAGAACACGAATAGACGCTTCAACCTTAGGGTAGAATTTGAAAGTTGAGCCAGAGCCATTTCTGCTTTGGGTATCAGCATCAACCCACAAGCCAGCACCAGCAGTAACTGTGAGCGGCCCTCTGTAAGATGTAGCAGTAGGAATAAGACTTACTATCGCAGCATCAGTTCTTATAGTGTCAGGGTTGTTCACCCCCATTACTATTCTATCAAGGTTCATAGATCCCGATAACGAGAATCTCTCGTTTCCCACAAATTTACCAGCTTCAAACGAACCATCGAAATTGTTTTCAATGGTTCCTGTTAAATCTCTCAATTGAGACCAACCAATCTTTACCTCATGATTTAATGAAGTGCTATCCCTATGGTGACTCTTAAAAGCCATCTCCGCCCCAAAGCTTAAATAACGTTCGTGAGTATTCATGGTTGTATCTGGAGCAAGCGTGTCAGATATAGCATTTCCGTAAAATACAATGTTGTTTCTTGTAACGTTAGCCGTTAAATCAACACGCTCTTTGCCTATAAATCGACTGAGCCAAACCCCGCCATTGCTATTCTGGAATCTCTCGTCAACAAAATCAGATGGAGCGTTCGTAGCAAAGTGAGTGGCTTGAAATCCCCATGTTCCTTCTCGGGATCTTAGGTCAGTCATGCTTAGCTCGAGTAGGGGGGTGTTGTACAGCCCGTAGCCCGCCCGTGCGTATCCGCGGTAAAGTCTTGCAAGTGGAGCGTCAACTCTTAACCTGACGGGCTCTAACATTGTCCAAACTGGGGCTACGTTCATCCTTTTAGCAAGTAATCTATATGAAAACTCCCTTTTACTAGACTCTAGACTCCTTAGTTCAGGCCAGCTTTGAAGTTTCAAAGCGTCCTTCACAATCATTTCTCTTTCGCCCACAAATGTGACGTCCATTTTTAAAGAGTCCGAAGATTCTTGTGCAAAAGAGACAGTGCTTAATAAAGTCGATGTGATTATGACTAATGAGAGTGTTTGGATTGAGATTTTATTCATTATTTCTCGTCGTTATCGATTAAGGTGCCAGTTTCGATTAGGTCAGTTCCATTAGGTTCCCCTTCTTCGAGTATCTCAATTTCAAGCATGAGATCGGTACATGCATTTTGGACCCACTCCTCATCTACGTTTTCTAATATACTTTCTGCTGTGGCTCGAGCTTGGAAAAGGTCATCTAAGCCAATGTAAGTGCGAACAAGTAGCAAGAAACCTTTGAATTTCCACTCATCGTAAGAGGAGTAGTCGCTGACAAGGGTAAAGATGTTTTGCTCTGCTTTTTCGTATTCAGCTTTGTTGAATAAAATTCGAGAAATCATAAACTGAGATTCAGCTCCCACATCTCCTCCGAACTTAACTGTTGATTCGAAAAATCCAAGGGCTTGTTCAAGCTCGTTAGAGTCGTAATGAATACGACCTAGCCACAATGAAGCTGTTCGCTTAATTGACTCAGGTGTTCCCGGATCGGTGTAGACAGAGTTGGCAAATGTGAATGCTTGAGCGGGTTGATCAAGGAGGTAGTAGCATCTCATTTGGCCTATAGAAGACTCTAACTTATTCGATTGAATACTTGAGATGTCTGCTAAGAGACGGTAGTGATTAAGTGCTCGAGGGTAATCCCCCTCATTCCAAGCTAGAGTAGCTGCAGCGATTGCGGCTGCTTCAGTAAAATCACCCGGGGGTAGGGCGATTACCATCTCGTAAGAAAGTAGCGCTCCGGTTTTATCTCCAGCATTCGTTAAGCAAGCTGCAAGGTAGAAATGTGCCTCGTCAATGTGGTTGCCATTTTCATACTGCCTTAAGTACTCTTCTAAACGAGGGAGTGCTTTTGAGTAGTTTTCCTCTAGAGCAAGAGACACGGCAGCCTCGTAGAGTCGACTCTCTATATCTTCTCCTGACAATCCCACAGCGGGGGGAAGGTCGTCTAACAGACCTCTCTCAATTAACAAAGGCTCTACTATGTTGTAGGCGTCTGCTGCAACAGGGTCGTTGCCGTAGGTCGTGCGGATTTTATCCCAAGTAGCAAGTACATCGTCAGGTCTATCTTGCTTTATACCAATAAGGCATAGGTCAACAAGAGCTTCTTTTGTTCGTGGATTACGTGGGTGTGATGAAAGAAGTTCGTTAAGTCGTGTGTTAGCATCATCTAATTCATCTAGCTCGATTAGGGTTCGGGCGCTTTCGTAAAGGGCATCAACAACAAAACGAGAGTTAGGGTATTCTTCGAGTAGTCTGTCAAGTACTTGTATTTGAGTTGTGAGAGCGTGAGTGTCGTCACTGAGACTGATTGACATCGCCCTTTGGTATAAAATGTAATCTATGTTTACAGCGTGTTTATTTACAAGGCATTTATCATAATATGTGACTGCTCGGTCGAATTCTTTCTTTGCGTAAAAGCAGTCAGCAGTTCTAAGCTCAGCATCTAGTACTCTTTTAGGCGCATCTTCAGGATGAGCTTCGAGGTAAGATCGGAATGCTGATAGAGCGTCTGAATATTTCTTGCGCTTAAATAATGAGTAACCTCTGGCGTAATCTGCAGCTGGGTAGAAATCGCTCGAATATCCACCTGGAGCGGTAGAAAATTTTGAATAAGATATTGTTGCGTTTGTGTAATCTCTTGAAGCGAAATAACATTCTCCTTGCCAATAAAAAGACTCCGCAGCTAATTGAGCGTCGATAGGGTATGTGCGAACCTTGTCGAAATACGGAACGGCGTCTGTGTACCTACCTCTTTGGTAAAGTTCTACTCCGCGATTATATGCAAGGAGTTGATATGAACTTTGTATAGTAGCGTCTTTGTCGCGAATTTTATCGAGCGCGTCGAGCGCTCTGTCGTAATCTCTACTTACCAAATAAACTTCTATAAGAAATCTATAAGCTTCATCTCTACGAATAGAGTTGGGATATTTATCGAGATATCTTTGGAATGCTGTGATAGCGTCATCTAAGGGATTGTACGATAATTCGAAGGCGAGTTTAGCGTAACTAAACAATGCGTCCTCCATGATCTCAATATCGAATTCTTTGGAGGCGGCACGGCCGAAGGCGCTTCGGGCTTTATCTTTTTGGCCTAACTGGATATAACAATCCGCCATGTGATACGTAGCGTTCTGTCCAAGTTTATTGTCTTCGCGAGCAGTTAAAGCCAGCACATCCAGCGCATCTCTCCAAGCCCCCATTCGGTAACGAGTGTAACCCACTTCGTAAGCGAATTCAGGTTTGCGACCTGGACCCCGAGTCCCTTCCCAAGCCATCTCCAAATAAGGTGATGCACTTGTGAAATCTTGGTCTTTGTAAAACGCATCACCAACAAGCCTGGCGATTTCTACCCTTTCCTCATCCTCAAGACCTGCTGACTCATCGAGGAGGGGAGGCCCGTAAGATTGTAGCTCGGTAAATTGAGAGCTGGCGTGTAAAGATTGAGCGATGTAAATTGGAACAACGCTCACAAAATCAGGATCGTCAGCTATATTGTAAAATCCATCCAGTGCCACCTTAGGGTTATCATTCAAATAAGCTATATGACTGAAGTAGTATGTTGCAGCAGAGTGGAATGTACCCTTACTTTTCATCACATCAAATAAATCGTATCTAGCAGCTTCAAAATTTTCTTTCTCGAAGAAGCTGTGCCCCCTTTTAAACTGGAGTTCACGCTTCTTATCCGTGCTGAGTTGTCTTAAATCTACTTTATTAAATGCTTCCGCCGCCTTCCCGTAATGTCTGCGTTTGTAGTGGTGGTCAGCTATCGAGTATAAAGCTTCAAGCACGTACGGACTTTCTGGGTATGCAGTAATGAATTCGTCAATCCTGAACTCTGCATCCTTGTGGTAGAGGTTTAATGCGCAGATAGATTCTAGGTATGCAGCCTCCACAAACCTCTCTGATTTAACGTCGGCTTCGAACTCCATAAAGTCCCCGAAGTTCTTCATGGCTAATGCAAATTGCTTTTTCTTGAAAGCGTCATTTGCTTTAGACCAAATCCTTTCTTTCACCTCTAACTCATGAGTAAGTTGAGATTTAACTTCTAAAGCCGGAACTAAAATTGCCCCACAGCACAATGCTATTGCTAATGTGAGTGTGTATATCTGACGGGATGTAATAAGTTTGCTATGCATGGCGGAATTATGTAGCTCTATATCATACGAAAATACCCCCTGCATATTGTTTTATGGATGCTACGCCTCTGATGTTCTTAACGAATTTTTGTGTGTGAATCGTGTTAGAGATACCCCCTCTTAATCCATAATCCTAAACTCCGTCCTTCGATTCACAGCCCTTCCGGCCTCGTCATTGTTTGATGCTTTGGGGTTTGATTCGCCATATCCATTGGCTTCTAACCTTGAAGCTGCAACACCGTATTCAACTAAGCATTGTAGAACGGCCTCCGCTCTGTCACGGCTAAGTTGTAAGTTGGCTTTAGCTGAACCAACGTTGTCAGCGTGGCCAATTATGCTTATTGAGAATTTTTCGTGAGTAATTAGGTATTCTGTAAATGCTTTGAGGATGAGTCTAGTAGTGTAGGTTATCTCACTTTTATTAGTCTCAAATTGAACGTCTTTAAGCTCAAAGGCATCTTCTACGATTGCATTTTGAGCACGTAGCTCGATAACAGGAGTGATATCCTCAATTTTATTAGGCATAGCCCCCTCTTTTTCAGCTAAATGGACTACCACAGCTTCAAATGCAAGCTCATCTCCTTCGACATGAAGTAGTACATCTTCACCTCGGTTTACTTTGATAACAGTAGCGAATGATCCATCATCATAGTTAAGTTCAATTTCTTGTACTTCACGGCTTTGGACATATTCTATGGTGAGTCTTACGTCTTCAGTAGGTGGATTGGGGTTCACTACTCCATGAATGACCTGAACGGCCTCAGGTCTCAATTCTTCCGGTATGGGGAAGCTTAAAATATCAAGACCTTTTGTGCCTTTTCTGCGACTGGCGAAAAAGGCTTCAGTGCCGCTTGTAGATACTACTAAGCCGTGTTCGTCTCCATTTGTATTTACCGGGGCTCCTAAGTTTACTGGGTTTGACCAGCTTCCTAAAGAATCTCTTCGTGTTACCCAAAGGTCGTAGCCTCCTCCACTCGGAGTTCTATTGCTCGAGAAATATAAGGTGCTCCCATCAGGGTGTAAAAATGGAGCTTTTTCCTGTGCTCCAGTAGATATGGGAGGTGGTAATTTTTCAGCTTGTGACCAAACTCCATTTTCTGTTTTCACGCTTGAGTAGATATCCATAGTAGGGTTTCCATCCGCATCGAGAGTAGAGTTCTCTCTCGCAGAAGCGAAGAAGAGTTCTTTCCCGTCGGCGCTCAAAGTTGGTTGAGATTCCCAACCCTGAGGTGTGTTTATCTGAGGCCCTAAAAGTTCTAAATCCCCCCAATAGTAGAAGAAATCGCCTTTATCGTCCTTTCCGTCTACATTGTATGTTGTCTTGAAAAGGTCTATGTTTTCAGGGTTTTTAGGGGTGGGGTTAGAGGCGGCAACAATGAGAAGCCTATTGTCAATTGAAAGGCTAACCCCTCCATAATTATCCCCTTGGTTAAGAGGGTAGTCGAGTAACTCCCCGCTGTCGAAACCTTCTTTAACCGTACTTCTTCTTGCCTGGATAAAATCTTCAACCCTCTTCGTAACCACATCCCCCCTTGCTTTGATAATTCTTGCGCGAGTAAAAAAAAGACTGCCGCCATCAGGAGATAGGGCAGGTAGGTACTCATCTTCGGGCAAGCTGATAGAAGGTAGAGGCTCGGGAATATAGCTCCCCTGGTTAGTGTAATACTGAACTTCAAATCTCACTTCAGGCATTAATTTTAATACCTCCCGCCTTCTCCGTTCCAAGCTCGATTTTAACTCTCCATTCTTTGACCCTTTGTCAGTTTTAGAAATAAACAGCTCAAATTCACTCAGTGCAACATCTGACACCCCTGAAATGTACGCTATTGCCCCTAGCATATAGTTTGCCTCAGCGAAATTATTATCACTATCACAAAGCTCACCCCATTTAGATATTGCGACCTGACATTCGTTTGCAAACTCTAGATCTCCTTTCGCCTTCTTGAATAAGAGCTTTGCGAGAGCTTCGTAAGCCGCTCCGAAATCGTCATGCTCATCAACAACTTCACGCAGCATCTCTATCCTATCCTCAATAGTGCGATTCTTTTTAGATTCCGTGGCTTTTTCGAAGAGTTTGATTGTTCTAGAGGAGATGTATTCGGGGGGAGGGCAGGTTTGGGCTAATAGATTTAAGGTGCAGAAAAAAGTGAATGACAGTACTATCGAAAATAAAGCGAGTCGAGTCATTTTCTTGTATTAAGACCTTGGTTCTATAGTGTTTCCTATCTCACCTTCACTAGCAGCCACCAGCGTGCTAACGGTTCCGTCACCTGTCACATTGACTACAGTTCTACACATGTCAAGTATCCTGTCAACAGGAAATATTAGTGCGATCCAAGCTGGGTTGAGACCCACGCTTTCTAATACGATAATCATTAATACAAGACCTGCACTCGGAATAGCTGCCGCTCCGATTGAGGCAAGGGTAGCTGTGAGAACGATAATTGCCTGTTGAGCCATAGTGAGATCTATCATATGAAACTGTGCGAGAGCTACTACAGCAATGGCTTGGTATAGGCTAGTTCCGTCCATATTTACTGTGGCTCCGATAGGTAGGACGAAGCTAGCAGTGCGTTCTGATACTTTAAGATTTTTCTCAACACAATTCATTGTTACTGGCAAAGTTGCAACTGAAGAAGAAGTTGAGAAGGCTGTGATTTGGGCGTCTCTCATTCCTGATGTGAACTGCTTCCAAGTCATATTCTTAACAAATAAAGAGATGATAAGCGGGTACAAGAGGAAAGCCATGATTGCAAGACCCAAGACTACCACGAGGCTGTATCTGAGCAGGAAGGTTAGAAGTTGTTGGAAATGTTCGGGGTCGGTGCCGGCTGCTTTGACTATTTGACCTGCCATAAGAGCGAAAACAAAGATGGGCATAATCTTCATCACGACCCAAACCATTTGTACGAACACCTCATTCAATGCGTCCACAGCTCTTACAATCGTCCCTTTTTGCTCATCCCTGAGCCCCGTCACAACTACGCCGAAGAAGATGGCGAAGAAGATAATTTGGAGCATCTGCATATCGCTTAGGGATTTAAATATGTTCTTTGGAACAACGTCAACTAAAGGTTGTAGTGGTCCAGAAGTCTTTGTTTTATCAGCTTTATTGAGCTTGTCGTTTACCCATTCATTGTGCTCAGTAGATTCACTCTTTATAGTGGCGACCATTTCCTCGAGCTCTGGATTCTGGGTGAAGTTTATTTCATCTAAGAGCACGATGTCGTTTGCGTCACGCCATAATTCGTAACGAATTCGGTTAGCCTCCCTCAATGTATCACTTGCATGGTCTCCAGGCTTAAAAACATTCACAAGTGTAAGCCCTACAATAACAGCGAACATCGTTGTGGTTAGATATAATGCAAGAGTTTTAATCCCCATCCGCCCAAGCTTTCTCATATCGCCCAAGCTCGCAACACCACTAATGATGCTGAATAGCACAAGTGGAACTGCTATGAGTTTAAGTATGTTTATGAAGATGTCGCCGAAGGGTTGAATCCAGTTAAGTGTAAATTCATTCCAGCCAAACTGTATACTCATCCATGCGTACACAATTCCTAAAAGAAGTCCTATAATGACTTGCCAATGCATCGCTAAGCCCTTGTTTTCTTTGCTCATAATCTTGAAGTTCTTTGTCTAAGAGAGTGGTCAGCTAATACCAGGGCCACCATAGCTTCCACTATAGGAATTGCTCTCGGTAGCACACATGGATCGTGACGACCTTTCCCGCTAACTGTTATTTCTTCACCATCACGATTGACAGTGTTTTGTATCTTTTTTATTGTAGCCACTGGTTTAAATCCTATTCGTATAACGATTTCTTCTCCATTGGAAATCCCGCCTTGAATACCACCGCTTCTGTTCGAGGAGGTTTCAATGACAGCCCCATCGCTTTTCCCTGATACAAACTCATCGTTGTGCTCAGAGCCCCTCATTAAGGTTCCGCTAAATCCTGAGCCTATCTCCAGAGCCTTGACGGCAGGAATGCTCATCAAAGCTTTAGCTAAATCAGCATTGAGCTTATCGAATACGGGCTCTCCCCAGCCAGTCGGTACGTTCTTAGCCACTACGACTATCGATCCGCCCACGGTGTCTCCTTCATCTCTAACCGTCTCAATTCTCTGTATCATTTTGCTGGCGACTTCGTCAGAAGGGCATCTTACGGCAGTAGAGTCAACCATTTCTCTCGAGAAGAATGTGGGAGGGAAGGGCACTGAAATGTCCTGAACTCTTTCTACGTAGGCACTAATCTCAACAGAATACGTTGTCTTTAAGAGTTGCCTTGCAATCGCACCGCCTACAACCCTACAGGCTGTCTCTCTAGCAGAAGATCTGCCTCCGCCACGGATATCTCGCAGCCCGTACTTAGCATCGTAAGTGTAATCAGCGTGGGAAGGTCTAAAAGTATTTTCAAGGTGAGAATAATCTGCGCTTTTCGCGTCTTTATTTGCCAGTTGAAACCCTATTGGAGTCCCAGTACTGATAAATAGACCGCCTTC
>JABISU010000062.1 GCA_018700255.1 Flavobacteriales bacterium
GGGGAATCAATGGCGCACTCTTGAACTTGTTGATGAGATTATAAATACTCTCTATACTTCTGAGCCTGATGGGATTTGCGGAAATGAGGATTGTGGACACATGTCCGCTTGGTATGTACTTTCTAGCTTGGGGCTTTATCCCGTAGCGCCTGGAGCTAGCGGAAATAGTTCACAGCTAGTAATCGGAGCTCCACAGTTTGAAACCGTTGTAGTATCGCCAGCACAAAGTCCATCAAGGGAGCTGAATAGACCGCTGATGATAACAGTGAGGGGTGACGGAGATTATATAGCAAGTGCAAATGGTGAGATGCGTTCATGGCGCTCTTATGACGAGATCATTAAAGGGGGCGTGCTCGCCTTTGAAATGACACACTTGAGTAAAAACGGATTCGGAATGTTAGACGAAGATATCCCCACTCAATATATCGATGATACAGGCTTCACAACCGTTCCTGCCTTCGAAGCTCCACGAACTTTTCAAGGAAAGAAAACGAAGGTGAGGTTGATGCATTTGGATTCTGATGCAGAGGTTTTTTGGCGAGAAGGAGAAGAAGGGGTTTGGTCAAAATACGATGAGGAAATATGGGTGAATAAAAACGTGGAACTTTACGCATACGCTGTAGTAGAAGGCGTGAGCTCGAAAATAGTCAAGCACGAAATTGTGAAAATAGATCATGATTGGACCGTCGAGTACGCCACACCATACTCACACCAATACGCAGCAGCTGGTCCCAACACTCTCGTGGACGGCCTTTATGGAGGTGACGAATACAGAACTGGCGACTGGCAAGGGTTTTACGCAACGCCTATGCAAGCGACCATAGACCTAGGTGAATCGTTTGATATTCAAGGAATGTCACTTGGTTGTGTGCAGGACATTAGACCGTGGATTTGGCTTCCTGAGAGTGTGGATTTCTTAGTATCTCAAGATGGCGTACACTTCTCACTATTTAATCATGTTGAACACGACGTTGCTGAGGATGATTACGAAAAGCAGGTATTTCGATTTACAACGAATATAAATTCTGAAGGAATAGTTTCTGCTCGTTATGTACGAGTAATAACAAACCCGCGAGGCATTATTCCAGAGTGGCATTTAGGTGCGGGGTTTGACAGATGGACATTTGTGGACGAATGGAACATTAGCTTTGTGAAATGAAGAAATTTGGGCCGTTTTTAGATTTAGGCTTAGCTGCTACAACCCCATATCCCTTGGATATAAAGATTGAGAGCGCAGATGGGGTTTGGCTTAAGCGCCTCGGAGGTAATAAGTTGTTCGATGCTATTTCAGGAATTGGGGTGAGCAACTTTGGTCATGGCAATAAGGATATCTTGAAGGCGCTTCACGCCCAAATTGATCTCAACCTCCACACGATGGTCTATGGCGAATTTCGTCATGACTCTACAATAAAAGCCGGCAAACTTCTTACATCTTTTCTCCCTGAAAATCTCGACACGGTTTACTTTGTCAACTCGGGAGCAGAAGCTGTCGAAGGTGCGCTCAAGCTTGCAAAGCGAGTTACTGGTAGATCAAGGATGATAGGATGCACAGGTGGTTATCACGGGAACACTCATGGAGCTCTTTCTGTATCGTCAAACGCTGAACGCAAAGCGCCATTCTTACCACTCCTCCCAGAAGTTTCGCTTTTAGAGTTTAACTGTAAAAACTCACTCAATTCTATCGACTCTACAGTGGCGTGCGTTATCGTCGAAACCATTCAAGGTGATGCAGGCGTTGTAATCCCTACGCAAGAGTGGATCTCAGCGCTCCGAGAAAAGTGCACCTCTACTGGAACAATGCTAATCCTCGACGAAATTCAATGCGGCATGGGGCGATGTGGGGCACCTTTCGCTTTCACAGAGTACAATATCACACCGGACATACTATGTGTAGGGAAAGCACTAGGTGGCGGCATGCCTATAGGAGCCTTTGTGTCCTCGAGAGAGAACATCTCTCTCCTCTCCCACTCGCCCGTCTTAGGACATATAACCACGTTCGGCGGTCACCCTGTAGCTACAGCGGGCTCTGGGGCAGCATTAAAACTATTAAAAAACATTGATTGGCTAGCTATAGAGAGAAGAGGCGCTGCTTGGGAAGCTAAGTTAAAAGCCCACCCATTGGTTATAAACATCCGACGTAAAGGCTACTTTTTCTCTGTCGAGATGGAGAGTGAAGAATTAGTAACAAAGGCAATTATGAGGGGTTTAGAGGTTGGAGTACTTATGTTTTGGTTTCTAAGTATACCAAATGCATTTAGATTGCAACCACCTTTGACTATGACGGACGAAGAAGCCGAAGTAGGTATCAGCTTGATTTTATCTGCTTTAGATGTATAATTTTTTCCTAAGCATTGAAAAAATCCGCAGCTGCCTTCATCGAGCGTTTGGCATCGGGAAGTAGATCAGGAACCAATTGCCAAGCATGAAGGGATTTAGGCTCCCAGTGGGTGTCAACTTCAACTCCAGCAGACTTAAGAGCATTAACAGTGGACACAGAATCTGTGTAAAGGAATTCAACTTTTGAGGCCTGAACATGGCAAGTGGGGAAACCTACAAAAGAGCCGTAAAGTGGAGAAA
>JABISU010000248.1 GCA_018700255.1 Flavobacteriales bacterium
AAACAATCGCCGAATTTATGACAACAAAAACTACAACGTTCACCCAAATCAACTTGTACAGCATCCCACCAGTATTCCAGCTTTTCTTAATATCTTCCCACATACGGTAAATTAATAAAAATTAGTTCTATCACGCTGCCAATGCTTGATCATAAAGTATCCGATCAACATCCCACCAAGATGGGCGAAATGAGCGACGTTGTCGCCAGGATTGTTTTGGAAAGCAGTCATCAGTTCTATCGCACCATATCCCATAACAAAGTATTTGGCTTTTATAGGAATAGGTGGAAAAAGAAGCATGAGTTTTGTATTTGGAAATAGCATACCAAACCCGAGTAACAACCCAAAAACACTACCACTGGCACCTAAAACCCAGCCCATATCTACACCTGGGTCGAAAGAATCTATTTGGCTATATATGTTTAAACCTACAGTGAATTCATAGAGAAAAAAAGAGCCTATTCCACAGACCATATAATAGATTAAAAACCTCTTCTCACCCCAAACTCTTTCTAGCGCACTACCAAAAACCACAAGGGCAAACATGTTAAATAACAGATGCGTAAAACCGCCATGCATAAACATGTAAGTTACCATCTGCCATGGGTAGAAGTCTGGAGAAAGTGGATAGTGACCCATAAACCAAAACTGCATTTGCGGAAATGCTTGTTGGGCAAGGAAAACCAATACGTTAATGATGACTAAATTCTTAACTACCGGTGTCATTCTGTCTAACATAGTCTGCTTTATTTTAATGTTTTTTCGATATTCTCAAGAGAGAATAATGTGTATACGGCTCTCCCTCTTGAATCTATAGCTGGGGAATCGCAGTCGAACAATTTATTGACAAGATCTACCATCTCATGATGTGTAAGGCTGAACTTATTTTTTTCTGAAAGTTTCAAAGCTCCCGCCTGAGCCGCCGCCTGAGCAAGCTTCTCCCTTCTCCCCTCCTCATCACTCCAAGTCCCGTCCTTTAGCGCCCCTAAAACGGAATCAATCCAATCCTGCAATCTCCCCGCTAGCCCGGAAGGAACAGTCACAACTTCCACTGCCCCCGTATTTGACTTTTCTAACTCAAGACCAAACATCATAAGAATTTCTGATGCGCCTAAAAGCAAATCAGTATCAGCTTTTGAGAGAGAAATCGGTTCTGGAAAGAGTAGTTTTTGACCCAGACTTGATCCCTTTCCATGCCCTGCTCGAAGATATTGCTCGAACAACACTCTTTCATGGGCTCGCCTAGCGTCGATAACAATTACACCTTGATTACTTTCTGTTACTATAAAACGTGAGCTTAATAAAAACATATTAGGAGCTTTTTCCTCTACCAAGCAGTCTTTAGTAAAGCCAATTTCCCCCTCGTTACCAAACATCTGATACAAGCTGTCAAGTTCCTTTTCTGAGCTTTTATCAAATCCCCCGAACGAGGCTTCAGGGTTTCTCTTTTTAAGTGTAGAGCCCCCCGAAATAAACGGGTTATAGTTGGGGTTAATATTAACTTTAGGTTCATCTACAAATACTCCTGTAGGTGGAGGGTCTAAGGAAATGCTGAGTTCCGATTCGAAATCTAAAGAGGGAGCTACATTGTGTTTTCCAAGTGCGCGTTTTATGGCGGAGCGAAGCATGGCGAAAATGATTTGGTCTTCTTCGAACTTCGCTTCCACCTTAGTGGGATGAATATTCACATCAATTTTAGAAGGGTCCACAACGAGAAAAATCGTGTACAACGGAAAGCTGCCAGGACTAAGAACGCCTTCATACGCACTCATAATCGCACGATGCATAAGCGGGTGCTTGATGAACCTTCCGTTTACGAATAAAAATTGTTCACCTCTAGTACGTCTCGCAAAAGCGGGCTTTCCTACGAATCCATGAATTTTTACTACATCTGTTTCTTCCTCGACCGGGACTAGCCTTTCGTCGTGCTTAACACCGAAAATAGATACCACTCTCTTCCTTAAAGCTCCAGGCCTAAGGTTGAAAAGATCGCCGCCATTGCTTTGAAGCCTGAAACTCAAATCAGGGTGCGCCATCGCTACTCTTTGGAATTCATCTACTATATGTCTCAGCTCTACTTGATCCGACTTAAGAAAATTACGCCTAGCTGGAACGTTAAAGAAAAGGTTTTTTACTGAAAATGAAGACCCTTCAGAACATGCTACCGATTCAATATCGCTAATCTCATCACCGCTAACAGAAATCTTTACTCCTAAATCAGCACCTGTTTCTCTAGTTTTAAGTTCTACATGTGATATCGCTGCTATCGAAGCTAGAGCTTCCCCTCGAAAACCCTTAGTAACAAGTGACAATAAATCGTCTGCAGAAGTAATCTTTGAAGTGGCGTGCCGTGTAAAACACCTCTTTGCATCCTTCTCCCCCATACCTAGTCCATTATCAATCACTTGAATTAGAGTTCGTCCTGCATCTTTTACCACCACCACGATCTCTGTAGCTTCAGCATCCACAGCATTCTCCACCAATTCCTTTACTACAGAAGCAGGTCTATTCACAACCTCACCAGCTGCGATTTGGTTTGCTACATGGTCGGATAACTGAACAATCAAATCATCCATTATCTCTAATAAATTCTAACATTTTTCCGAATTCCGTTGTTTCAGCCCAAACAATCATTTTCCACGTTATCCATAACAAAACTACTCCTATAAAAATCACCCTAATATTTGCTTTTCTAGCGGATTTTCTCACCGACCCTCCTTTTCTGAATCTTATATTAGAAGCCATCTTGTGCTCGGGAACTTTCTCTCCTCGCTCCTTCGCTACCTCAGACTCTATCCTACGCTTGCGCTCACCCCAATGAGGAGGATCATCGGAAAGATGTCGAGACTTAAAAACGAATGATCGAGGCTTGGTTCTCACATTGCGGAACATCCCTCGAAGCTTAGGTGCTTCCATAGTGGCTAATTTACGAGTAAGCAGAAGTCTTAACCACTCTTATTTGCCCAAATATTCAACACTGAATCCACATCCTTTCCACCGGGGAAACTGTTTAATATCTTATGTAAAACTCGCTCCATAGAAGCATCCGGACAAGATGCTCCACTTGTGAGCAAAATAGTAGGAACATCCTTAAAACCAGTCATTTCTGATAGAAACCCCTCAGTAACTACAATCTTCTTTTTGTGAATATCGAAATGATTTAGTTCACCGTTGTCTCCCCAATCTAGTTCGTTTCGAACAAAATATGTGGGCTTCACTTTTTCACAAATTTCCACAATATGTGATGTGTTAGAACTATTAAACCCTCCAACTACCACCACTAAATCCGCTCCTCCTTCATCCAAAGCTCCAATCGTCGACCTCTGATTATCGTTCGTAGCGTAGCAAAGTGTGTCTCGCGTATTTGCAAATTCTTTTGAGGCATGTTTTAAAATGTCCGAAATCGTCTGGGTCTCGGAAGCTATCATTGTTGTTTGGTTTACTACACCGATATTTTGCAAGTCTCTATTAAAATCAAATCCCTCACTCGTGCGTCCCTTAAACATTTGATCGAATCCCTCTGATCCTTCCACCATCATCTTTGCTAAAGCTTGCGCCTCATTTAAATCTTCCACCACTAAAGCCGCACCATTTTTCGAAGCATGAGAGAATGTAGCCCTAGTTTCTTCGTGATCGGGTTTCCCATGAATTATTACTGTAAAACTATCACCCCCTAATTGCTCAGATCTCTTCCAAACCCTCTCAACAAAAGGGCATGTTGTGTCATATTTACTAATATCTACACCAATTTCACTAAGCTTATCTTGTATTTCCAATGTCGTTCCGAAAGCTGGTATGATCACAACATCCTCAGCTGTAACTTGGCTTATAGGAGTCATTTCGCGGCCATTTGTGTCCATCAGAAACCTCACTCCTCGACTCTCCAGATCTTCATTCACTTCTGGATTGTGAATCATTTGGCTTAAAATGAAAATCTGTTTGTTTGGATTTTCTACGATCGCTTTGTAGGCAATTTCAATTGCGTTTTCTACTCCGAAACAAAATCCGAAATGTCTTGCGAGTTGAATTTTCACATTCCCGAAATCCAGTAATGTTGGCGTAAAATCAACCTTTCTAGCATCCAATTCTTTCCTCCTCGCCTTCACCTTACTAATGATGGGACTTCTAAAATGATCTGGTATATCAAAACTGCGCATACCGCGAAATTAATTCATCAAGACTGATTTAATCGCCTTGCAAATTCTTATTCTCCTTGAACACTAACTTCAACTCTTCCGAAATACCACCTTCACTTCTGCGAGCATACCTTTTCAACTTTCTCAAAATACGTTCATCATTGAAATCTAAGCCCTTTAATTGTTCAAGTGCCATAATTTGAATAAGCGTGCCTTGTAACTTTGGCTCAGATGTAAAAACTGGCCAATCCTCCGTGTCTATCTCTACCCTAATCTCATCACTATCTGCAATCCATTCTAAAGTCCAAGCATCTATTGCAGGCATATACTCCTCACATGACCCAGCTCCTCTGTCTAGTCTCCACTCTAAAGCATCTTCCACCCATTCTCGTGTCGCCAATCCGTTTTCTGGCCAATCCGGTGCGCCCCCGCAAACGAGGCACGCAAAACACCACCAAGGCGTTACAGATATAGCAGAAAAAATCACCATTATAGTTCTATTTGAGACTCTTTAAAAACAACACCGAACTCCTCTAATTTAGGGAGTACAACATCATAATAGTTAGAAGTTACAGGAATTTCTACTCCCACACTCCCGAATCCTCCACCAACCATCATATGTTCAGCTGCTATTGCCATAGGTAAACCTACGGTGTCAGACATCGCAGTATACATAGAACCTCGACCTTCTAAGAAAAACTCAGAAGTTTTAGCGTATCGTTTGCCGTCTTTCTCGAACTCAAATCGATGCCACATCACAATCATATCCCTATCGCCTTCCTCTAGGGCCCACTTTTTCACAAGGAGTGCCTCGATTATTTCTGCAGGTGTTCCCTCTGTAATTTCCGGACCCGCTTCCGTGTCAAAAAGCCCTAACCATTCTAATCTTTCGTTCGTTTCGTGGTCGCTTATTACAGTTGCATTGATGGCTTCTGAAACCGTCATTCCAACAGTTTTTGAAGGTAAAAATGATCTCGTCCATTCGCTCCATGATATATCTTTCGCCCAAACCAATTTCGCGTCATCCCTCACCATACCTAGCTGAACTAAAATATCCCACGACCTACAAAACCCATCCACTCTCAAAGTCCCTCTGATCAAGGTCTCCATATCAGGCAGATTGTAAATCTCTTCGTATGCAAGGGAGTCACGATTAGGGTAACCTTTATAAAGCTGCCCCTCAACCTCAATCGCCCTAAGTCTGCGAAACACTCTATGCGGAGGTTCGAGTTTCACTCTCCCCGCATCCTTAAAGGTTGCTGAACCACCCTGACCAGCAAGCACGATGTTCCTCGGGTTCCACGAAATCTTGTAATGCCAAGGATTGTTGTCCGACTCCTCAGCGACAAGGCCACCACAATACGATTCAAATCCCTTCATCACACCCCCATCAGACTTAATCTCATCTATAACCTTCATGGCGCTCATGTGATCAATCCCCGGATCAAGACCTATCTCATTAAGAACTAGAACACCAGCCTCCTTAGCGGCCTCATCAAGGGACATCATCTCATCGTTTAAATAACTGGGAGTAATCACAGGCACTCCAGCAGCAATAGCTACTTTAGCAACACTGGCATGCAAAAATGCTGGGACCATACTCATCACAAGATCGGCCTCTCCTATCCTCTTATCTCTCTCAATATTATCTAGAACAGACAATTGAAATGCTTCTCCTCTCTCATGACCACTCACTTTTTGTTGAGCTACAGAAAGATCAATATCTCCAACAATTACTTTCCAGCCACACTCCTCAGACCTATCTAAAAGCCTCTTGATTAAAGTACTACACGACCTTCCTGCTCCTAAAACTAAAATAGACTTCATCTAAACTTGAATTATCAATATTTAACTCTGAAAGATATGGCACGCAAATTGTTTTTACCCAAAATCAATACAAAACCTACAAAAGCATATCTTGCAAGTATTATTACTCCCATATGAAAAATATTATTTCTCCTTTTATAATAGTACTTACTGCTATTACCCTTTGCGCTTCACTAAACAGCTGTAAAGGAGCTAAGTCATACGTCAAACGTGGAGCTAAGATGGAAGCCGCCGGAATGATTGACCAAGCCGCAGACTTTTACTGCACTGCCCTCAAGAAAAAACCAGCAAACTTAGATGCTCTATCTGGTCTCAATCGTACAGGCCAAATCATACTTTCTCGACACCTCGCATTGTTCGATGAAGCTACCCTACGCAGCGATAAGGAGTCCGCAATTCGTAACTTCAAGAATGCTGAATCGTTCTATGACAAGGTTAACGCTTTTGGTGTAACTCTCAACTTTCCAGACTCGAAAAGAGCTCAATACGAATCTGTGAAAAACGACCATGTTCAAGAATTATACACTATTGCGACCTCACACCTTGAAAAGTTAGAATACAACCAGGCGCTCAAACTGTTAGAGGAAATTACATCTCTTGTACCTGGCTTTAAAGATGCCGCCTCACTTGCTGATTTCGCCTTCTGCACACCAACTTACGATTTAGCAATGACTGCAATGGACGACAAGCTATTTCGTTCTGCATATGAAACTTTCTCAGATGTAGTTAACCGCGATGAAACATTTAAAGACGCTTCTGAAAGACGTGATGAAGTTTTAGAACTAGGACGCTTCACGATTGCTCTTATGTCTTTCAAGAACGGTTCTAACAGACGTAATATCAGTACTAAGCTTAGCTCTTATGTAGAACAAAACCTGATGGAATCTAACGACCCTTTCCTGGTCGTTGTAGATCGAGAATCGATTGACTTAATACTCCAAGAACAACAACTAGAGCTCAGCGGACTGACATCTGGAGCAGAACTAGAAATAGGTTCACTACTTGGCGTTAAGGCAATTTTAAAGGGAACTGTAACTGGATGTACAGTCTCAACAACGCCTCTTCGACACGACAACAAACGCGGATACGAAAAATATAGAGTAGAAACTATCGATTCCGAGGGGAAAAAGCGAAACGAAACTAAATACCGCTCCGTTGGATACTCTGAATTTTATCAATCATCTGAAGTTGCCATGTCATTCACACTCAAGCTCGTTTCTATGGAAACAGGAGCTATCTTATCTAGTAAAACAATTGAATCTTACTCTTCTGACGATGTTCGATACTTAAAATACGGAGGTAATGCTAGAATGCTTTACCCCGCAAAATCTAATGGATCAGTTAACGCGTCAAGTAGTGGACACAATATGCTTCTAGGTCTAATTGGGCAAAGAGAAAATTTAAAAAA
>JABISU010000257.1 GCA_018700255.1 Flavobacteriales bacterium
GAGGTGTCGTTCATTTTACAACTCTCAAACCTAGATTTAGAAGTAAACATTCTGAATACAACTCTTCAGCTCTTGTGTCCACGCAATATAAAAGCGTAAACAATTCAATTAATCTTTACGGTACAGCTGAAGCAGGAGGGGAGCGATGGGCTTCAGTAGTTGCCATGAGTTCAAGTAGTTTTGGAGATTTAAAAATGGGTGAATGGCGAGCCCATGGTGACCCTCTTTGGGGTGGTATATATTCTTATGTGGACAGAATAAATGGAGTGGATTCAATTGTAGAAAACCCGACTCCATCAGTCCAAACACCGTCTGGGTATTCGCAAAAGGACTTTTTACACAAGTTGCGAGTGGGCATTCCTGGCGGAGCCATTGAAACGAATTTTCAGTACAGCATAAGTTCAGACATTCCAAGGTTGGATAAACTAAATGACATATTAGACTTAGGCCTCAAATGGGCTGAGTGGAACTACGGCCCTCAGGAAAGGTTGATGACAGCTGTTAGCTGGGAGCAATACCTAGGCATACCGGGGTCTCTCCACTCAACATTCGCGTACCAAAACATAAGAGAGTCAAGAAAGAAAAGGCAATTCGGGGATGCATTGAGAGAAATACAGGAGGAGCTTGTAGATGTTATTTCGTTGTCTTCTGTTTGGGTTTCCTCGCCTTTTAGAGGAGATGGTTGGAAGTTCGAAGCAGGTATAGATGGTCAGTGGAATGATGTAACATCAGACGTGCGTGCTGAAGACTTTAGTGGTATTACAATTGCGGATTCTGGATTTGCAGGTTCGTTATTAACGAGATATCCCAATGCAGGAAGCGACATGTTGTCTTGGGCTTCATTCGCATCAGCAAAAAGAAACTCAGGAGAAAAAACGTTTCATATAGGAGTTAGATACAGTCATTCAGCGATTAATGCATCCTATATACCAACATCGGCCATAGAGCTGCCATTTGATGAAATCCATTCATCTCACGGAGCTTTAACAGGAAGTATTGCTGCCGAAGTACCACTCTCTTTGAATACAAAGACTACCACGTCGCTTTCTTCAGGATTCAGACATCCTAACATAGATGATGCAGCAAAAATTAGAGAAAAAGGAGGTTATGTTTTAATACCCAACGACTCATTAAGAGCTGAATATATTTACAGTTTTGATGAGAGTGTTTCGTGGGACATTACCCCTAGACTATCTTTAAATTCAGCGGTTTTCTTAAGTTTGTGGGCAGATTTGATCTCACCTGTAGCCGCTACATTAAACAATGAATCGCAACTCTTTATAGATGGTGAATACGCGACAATTCAACGAAATGAAAATCTAGGTAATGCTATTATTAAAGGTGCAAGATTTGAAATAAGCGCTCAAATTTTAACGAATCTAAATTTCCATGGTGTCGCTAATTTCACGAAAGGCACACTTCTTATTTCACAGGCTCCAATTTCACATATTCCACCTATGTTTGGCAGAACCTCATTAGAATTTTACAAGAAGGATTGGTCTATTGAAGGGTTTGTCCTATTCAACGGAGTTAAAAACATTGAGAATTATGGTCCTGGAGGTACAGACAACCCTCAAGAGGCGTTGTTATCAGGCACGCCTTCATGGTGGACCCTAAATATAGAGTCTCATTTCGAAATTTATAAGAACATACACGCACAGATAGGATTGACGAATCTCTTAGACATGCATTATAAAACTTTTTCTTCAGGAATTTCGGCTCCAGGAAGAGGTGCATTTATTGCGATTCATGCGACACTCAAATAGACATCCAAGCCTTACCTTGCTGCCATGCAATTTGTTGATGTTATAGGCCAAACAGTCCTTTCCACTCGCCTTCGCGATGGAGTTCTTTCAGGAAGAGTAGCCCATGCTCAATTGTTCGAAGGTCATAATGGTTCAGGTGGACTTGCTCTTGCGAGGGCTTATGCACAATATCTTCATTGTACAGATAGAACTAAAGAGGATTCTTGTGGAGTGTGCACATCTTGTTTGGCACATAAAAAAGTCCAGCACCCAGATTTACATTGGGCGTTCCCTTTTTTTAAAAAAGATGGTTCAGGAAAATCAATTTCGGAACCATTTCAAATTGCTTGGAGGCAGTTAATGCTTGAATCTGAATATATAGGGATAGATGATTGGCTTTCAAAAATAGGTGCAGATAAAAAACAACTTTTTATTTCTGTTGATGAAGCCCTAGAAGTAAATAGAAAGTTGGGTCTTAAGTCCTTTCATGGCAGCTACAAGGTGCTGATACTTTGGCTACCTGAAACGATGAGGATTGACACTGCAAATAAATTTCTTAAATTAATTGAAGAACCTACGGATAAAACAGTAATTATTTTCGTTTCTCAAAATGCAGATAAGCTACTTCCTACAATTTTATCTCGTTTGCAAAGAGTACATGTTCCAAGGTTGTCAGACTCTGAGGTAGCACAAGGAATAAGCGCGAAAACAGGACTTTCTGAAGAATTAGCTTTGAGCTTTGCTCATATAACAGAAGGAAACATTTCAGCTGCTATTAGAATGTCTTCTTCAGGAGTTGAGACCCCCGATTTGGAACTATTTTCCTCTTGGGTGCGCGCATGTTGGTCTAGAGATGGAGAAGCGTTTATGATTGGAGCCAATGATTTTGCTTCTCCTGGACGAGAATTTCAAAAACGCTTTTTAACCTACGCCCTTCACATGGTAAGGCAGTGTATTATAGGTAATTATGGAGCCGAAAACTTAGTTCGTCTAACTAAAGGAGAAAAGGCTTTTGTTTCAAAGTTTAGCCGTTTTATCCATCATAAAAATGTGGTAAAATTATCAAGGTTAATCGAGGAAGCTTATACAGATATTTCGGGAAATGTTAATGCCAAAGTTGTTTTCTTCGACTTAAGCGTGAGGGTGCATATGCTCCTAAGAATAGAGCCGGAATAAACATTAACTTGAGCCAAATTGCTTGCCTTGAAGAACGTATCTTCGTGGTATAATGGGATGTAGTAGCTGTAGTAAAGGAGCCGGAGGCTCGCCGAGAGGTTGTAAAAACAATGGAAGTTGTGGATCGTGTGCTAGTGGTGGTAAAACAACATATGATTGGCTTGAAGGGATAGCATTGCCTTCAGGAATTTCGGCTTTTGACATTGTTGAGGTGCGATTTAAAAACAATAGAAAAGGCTTCTTCAGACGTAAGTCTACAGATAGTTATTACGTTGGTGATGTTGTGTCTTTAGATATAAACCCAGGTACTGATGTTGGAGTTGTTTCATTAACGGGAGAACTTGTAAGAACTCAAATGTCTCTTAAAAATGTGAAAGATGATCACGAGGTTAAGAGGATTATACATAAATCTTCTACTGAAGAAATCGAGGTTTGGCATAGAGCAAGAAAAAGGGAGGAAGCTACCAGGTTAAAGGCCAGAGAGATAATTAAACGCCTGAAAATCAATATGAAACTCACAGATGTAGAGTTCCAAGGTGATGAGAAAAAGGCAACGTTTTTCTATATCGCTGAACAAAGAGTAGATTTTAGAGAGCTTGTTAGAGAATTTGCCATGACATTTAATTTGAGGATTGATATGCGCCAAATTGGGGCTCGTCAAGAAGCAGCAAGAGTTGGTGGAATAGGCTCGTGTGGGAGAGAACTTTGCTGCTCAACTTGGCTAACAGATTTCAGGTCAGTATCAACAGGTGCGGCAAGATATCAGCAATTGGCATTAAACCCAGTTAAGTTAGCTGGTCAGTGTGGTAAGTTGAAGTGTTGTTTAAACTATGAATTAGATCAGTACGTTGAAGCTGTAAGAGAATTCCCTTCTGCGAAAACTAAGATTCGTACTTCAAAGGGAAATGCTGTTATCTTTAAAATGGATATTTTTAAAAAAATAGTCTATTTCTTAGAACTTGGAGAAACTGCTGGAGGGCCTCAACCGGTATCTCTGGAAGTCGCAAACAATCTTATTAAAGCATCTGAAAACGGAGAGAAAATAGCATCTATTTCTCAGTTTGCGATTCAAGAACTTCCAGATGAGGTTTCTAAGACCTACAGCAATGTTGTTGGCCAAGATGATCTTACAAGATTTGATAAAAATAAAAAGAAGGGGAGAAGATCAGGTGGTAAAAACAAAAAGGGCCCTCATAATAGACAAAAAGGGCAGAGAAAAGCCAAAAGTCAAAAAACTAATTCATGATTTTTCGAGCTGGAGCGTGTTTCTTCATTTTATTTTTAATTGCATCTTGCGGTCAGTTTCCTGTAGCGTGCGATTCACATGAAGTGAATCCAGAGGGTTGGTACTCGGATGATACGAAATCTTTTGAATGGACTGTAAAAGACTCGGACTCGAGATACTCGATTTTTATCGATGTAAGGCATAACCAGAACTACCCGTTTTCCAACTTATACTTATTTCTTGATTTCACATTTCCTAATGGTAAGAATAGAAGAGACACTCTTGGTTGTACCCTTGCTGATGCAAGGGGAAACTGGTATGGCTCGGGAATAGGTTCTGTTATTGATCACAGGATTTCCTTTAAAGAGGATTTTGAATTCCCTATAGATGGGAGGTACAATTTGAGGGTTTCTCAAGGAATGAGGCAAGATCCATTGCAAGGTGTTACAGATATTGGATTCAGACTTGAGACCACATCAGAATAATTTTTCAAGTGCGTTTCTATGTTGTAGATTTGCCTCCGCAAGAAAAACCTACAGAGTATAATCATGTCAAACACGATATTTACAGCTCGCAACTTCGTTAGCAGACTCTTATTAGCAAATTTATTTCTGTTTACGTCTTTTCTGAACTCAGCTCAAGAGGTTAAGAAATGTGGTATTTATGAGGCTACCGTACGAGCTTTCGGAATGACACCAGAAAGGCTTCAAAGCATCTCAGCAGCGGATCAGCAATTAGAAAGAGAGACAGCGCAGTATATAGCAGAGCGAAATAGAGGAGGTGAAAGAGATGATGTGATTACTATACCAGTAGTATTCCACGTGATTCATAATAACGGAGAGGAGAATATCTCATCTGCCCAAATCCACGATGCTCTTTTAGTCGCTAACCGTGACTTCAATGCCCTCAATTCAGACCTAAATGAAATTGTAAGTGCATTTTCCGACATAACGGGTGACGTTCAGATAGAGTTTAAGTTAGCGCGAAAAGACCCAGATGGAGAATGTCATTCTGGGATTAATAGAATTGTTAGCCAGGAGACATATGTTGGTGATGAGGCAGTAAAGTTTCTAATTCATTGGCCGAGGAATAGATATTTAAACATTTGGGTTTGTGCTGATGCTGGTGGAGCAGCAGGTTATAGCTTTTACCCTGGATCAGTTAATAATTCTAACGATGCTTATCTTGATGGTATTGTTATTATGGATTCGTATACGGGTTCGATTGGTACCAGTAACAACTACCGTTCTAGGGTGCTGACGCATGAAATTGGACATTGGCTTAACCTCCGTCACCTTTGGGGTAATTCCAATACACCCGGAGAACAGGAGAACTGTAATCAGGATGACAACGTGTCGGACACACCAAATAGTAAAGGTTGGACAACTTGTAACTTGGAGGGAGCGTCATGTGGATCTTTAGATAATGTTCAGAATTATATGGAGTACTCTTACTGTTGTAAGATGTTTACGGAAGGCCAAAAGTCTCGCCTTCGAACAGCCGCTCTTTCTTCAGTGGCCCAACGGAATCAACTCTCTACCCCTTCAAATCTAGCCGCTACTGGTGTCGTAGGCGATATTATACTATGTGAATCGATATTCACGGTAGATGAAAAAGTTATCTGTGAGGGCGATAGTGTTTTATTTACGGATGAAAGTTATCATGATGTAATTTCATGGGAGTGGGATTTCGCAGATGGCACAATCCTTTCGGGTTCTGAAGAAGGAGTAAATAACATAACCTATCATACTTTCAATACCGAGGGAGTGTTTGAAGTGGTTCTTACTGTAAGCAATAACAACTCAACCCTTTCCTCTTCTCCAATTACAATCACAGTGCTTCCAGCTGGAGTTATGGATAGTCCAGCTGTACAGGGTTTTGAATCTATAGAATTTCCTTCTTCAGAGTGGTTTATTGAAGATCCCCTTTCTGATGGGGGTTGGGAGGTGTCAACGGAGGCGTCTTTTTCAGGATCACGCTCACTTCACCTTAACAACTGGAGCAATGACATTGAGTTTAATAAGGATTTTCTTAGATCTAGCACTATGGATCTTTCCGAGGCCTACCAAGTTGTAGTGAGATATAAATGGGCATACTGCTTTAAAGGGACCTCTGAAGAAGACGATACAGATGATCGTTTGCGAGTTAGCGTTACAGGTGATTGTGGTAATGACTGGGACCTGCGCAAGATGCACCGTGGGTTTACCACCCTTCCGTCTGCACCTCCTCATTATTACCCTTTTGTGCCTTCAGGGCCTGACGAGTGGAATGAATATATTTTAGTTTTAGACCAACCCAAATACCTCACTCCTTACTTCCGAGTTCAGTTTGAGTTTGAAAGCCGCTTGGGGAATGACATTTACCTCGACGATATTAATATTACAGCTTATGATAGCTCCATGCTTTCTGTCAATGAGTGGCAATTAGGAGCTTACTGGAATCTCTTCCCTAACCCATCGGAAGATGAAGCGACCTTGTCTTGTAAGACTTTTCAGTTGGACGACACAAAAATTTCTGTATACGATGCTTTAGGTAGAGAAATTGAAATCGTTCACGAAGGCTTACTACCCATTGGGACAAATGACTTCAAGCTTGATGCCACAATGAAAAGTGAAGGGATATACTTTATTGTAATACTTACAGAAGGTAAATCAAGATCTATATCCTGGGTGATAAAATAATTATTCTTTAGATCCGAGCATTATAGACACGCACCCTTCATGAATAAGTGAGCTTTCATTTGAGGGTATTTTAATTTTAACCGAGAGTTGCTGTGTTGTAGCAACTTGTATATCGAGGTGTTTTTCACCATCCGTATTGGTCCATAAGGCATTCCCGTCATAGTCGTTGAGACTGAACTCTACCTCGCCAAGTATAGAGTGAGAACAAACAACAATTCTATAGTTAACACCGCCGTAAAAGGCCATGTCTAATTCAGCTTCGTCACCGGGAATTAATATTGCTGCGTTGTAATTGTCGTTTTGTAAATAATCTTCTAAGACTGGAACACAATTGCGCTTTGTAAATCCTCGACACTGACTTGATGCTTCAACTGTAAAAAACGCGAATGAAGCTAGGAGTAGGATAGTATATTTCATCTTTGTTTTTTTTACTTAACTAGGTTATTTCTCAATGTTGTTATCGAAGATGTTATCGCCTGGATGGTGTTTTCATCTGCGAAGTATTCCTTACCTCCTCCAATATAAATTGCCCCATCTTTCTTTTTAGCTGTAATCTCTGCACTCTCTCCATAAGTAACCCCTTCAAATGCGGTTACTACTGGCTGAAGTTTATTAATCATATCTTCTATAGCAGGAGACCCCTTGTAACTCTCAATCAGAGACATTACATCTACAAGAATCAATTTTTGTTCAGCTATGAGTTTTTTGTAGTTGTCAGAAGACCCTTCTAGTTCTCTTGTAGCTAAATAAAGACCTTCAATCCAACCTGATGCTACGACTAATCCAGAAAGATCTTCGTGGCCAACATCTTTTAGTTTTTCATTTAATTCGTAAAAAGCACGAGAAACTAGTGTAACCACGGAATCTCTATTTGCTCTATTTGCTTCAGCTCGACCAATTATTTCATTATTAAGAACCGAACCCACGCCGAGTTCCTGACTTAAAGTTTTCACCGCCTCTAAGTAGGATAACGCAATTGAATTTTTTCTATAGATAGAAGCGTAACTCAAATCAGCACCCAATAGCCCTAAGCTTATTGCGTGGTCAGAACTCAAGCCATCTTTAGAAGCAAGCTCAACACCACAAAGATTTTCAGGATTAAAACTCACACCCTCCTTTTGAATTATACGAGCAGTTTCCATTGGAGAAGGGGCAGCCCGGAATATCTTCTTCAGAGTTTTAGTACGTTTGGCTACTTCTGTTTTACTTGTGGCTGGGTCACTGTTTCCAACATCATGATTATTGGTTGAATCAGTTTCACCACATCCGATTGACACAATCGAGAGTGTCGCTAAGGCTATAGTAAAAGTTAGCGTTTGACGAATTTGTTTATTTATGATCATATTATTTCTTTGAATGTCTAAATGTTATGAAAAGTCGACTATTTTTCCTACTTATACGCAAACATATAAAAAAAGTTCTACATAACGAGAAGTTTAATTAATGAGCGGCTAACCAATCTTCACCAGACTTCATATCTACGATTAATGGTACGGCGATTTCAAGGGCACTTTCCATACACTCTCTTACTATGGGCTTTAATGATTCTAATTCGTCTTTAGGGACCTCTAGAACGAGTTCATCGTGCACCTGCATTATCATTTTTGATTTCCAATTCCCTTTTTCTAATTCACTAAATAGCTTGACCATTGCTACTTTTATTATATCAGCAGCTGAACCTTGAATCGGCGCATTTACAGCATTTCTCTCAGCAAATGCTTTAACCATACCGTTATTTGAGTTTATTCCAGGAAGTTTTCTGCGGCGCCCCATAATTGTCTCAGCATATTCTTTTTCACGCGCCAGCTCGATACATGATTTTGTAAATGCTTCAAGAGTTTTAAACTGCTCGTTATATGAGGCTATAATCTCTTTTGCACGCTGTCGTTTTATTCCTAGCTCTTCAGCCAGGCCAAACACGCCTTGACCGTATAATATCCCGAAGTTTACAGCTTTGGCTTGAGACCTTTGTTCGCGTGTAACATCTTTTAGATTGACATTAAACACCTTTGAGGCAGTTGCTGCGTGAACGTCTTGATTATTTAAAAACGCATCACAAAGCCCAGGATCGTTACTCATAGCAGCTGCTATACGTAGCTCAATTTGGCTATAGTCTGCACCTAAAAGTATGTGATTCGAATCTTTTGGAATAAATGCTTTTCTAATTTGCCTTCCAGCTTCAGTCCTGATTGGAATATTCTGAAGATTAGGGTCCTTTGAACTCAGGCGTCCAGTAGAGGCAACAGTTTGCATATACGAGGTGTGAATTCTACCGGTTTTAGGGTGAATTAATTTAGGGAGAGGCTCAACATATGTACTCTTTAATTTCTTTAGTTTCCGGTATTCAATTATAAGTGGAACTATGGGATGTGTATCCGAAAGTTTTTTAAGGACATCTTCTCCAGTTTGATATTGGCCTGTTTTAGTTTTCTTCGCTTTATCAGTAATTACAAGCGTTTCAAACAGTATAGAGCCAAGCTGTTTCGGAGAATCTATATTGAATTCAACACCAGCCTCTTTGATAATTTTTATTTGAAGCTTTTCAAGCTGACTGCTTAAATCAATATTGTACTCCCCGAGCATCTCATCATCAATTTTCACCCCTGTAAGCTCCATATCAGCAAGGATTGAAATTAATGGAAACTCAACATCTTCAAGAAGCCCCGTAAGTCCTGCATTTTCAATCTCAACAATAAATTTATTCTTTAGTTGAAGGACTAAATCCGCTGATTCACAAGCATAGTGCTGAAGTATACTTATATCAATTTCGCCTAATGTTTTGCGGTTTTTACCTTTTCCTACTAATCCCTCAAGTGAAATCGCATCGTAGCCTAAGAAAATTTTAGCTAGGTTTTGAAGTTTGTGTGTTTGGTCAGGATCTAAAAGATAATGGGCTACCATGCAATCAAAAATGTTCGGAGATAATTTCACACCGTGCATGAATAGAACTTTTATGGCAAATTTGTAGTTAGTGGCAGTGATGTTTTTAGAGGAGTCTTCGAGAACGGGCTTAAGTTTACTAAGAGCATCATTTGTAAAATTGCTAAAATGAACATAGCTAGCATCACCAGAGCCTAGAGAAAAAGCAAGCCCTAACAACTTGTTTTTCATAGGATTGAAACCGTCTGTAATCGTGTGGAAACCCCACCCTTTGGCTTTTATTAGCTGAGAAATTAAATCGTCTAGTTCGGTGTCATTGCTTATTAAATGGTAGTTGTCATTTACTTTAATGTTTTGATAAACGGGCTCTTTAGGGACTTCTGGAGAGGGTGTAGGCTTGGGGTCAGGTACGCTAACACTGAACATATCTAGTTGCCCTTCGGGTTCCGACGTCGCCTCCTCTTTAGTTTCTTCGGGTTGAATTATTGCTGAATGTGTAATAGTTGGAGCTGAAACTAATTTGTTTAAAA
>JABISU010000037.1 GCA_018700255.1 Flavobacteriales bacterium
GAATGAGCAATGGTATGCCGGTTTTTCCTGGTCGAGAACCTGGTACAATGAAGACCTGTATATTATGGACCCAGCTTTACAATTGTCACCTATCGATATTGAAAGATCCCTTGGTATGCTTTCAATCGGAGCAGGGTATAGAATTTAGTATTGCTTCGTTATAATAAAATATAAACGCTAAAAGGGCCCGCATTAAGCGAGCCCTTTTTAATTTGATTAGTCAACTATTACTTAGCGCAAATCTTAATAAGCATTAAATCAATTCTTAAGCTTCTTAAGCTCTTTATCCATGATAGTATCCATGCGCGCCTTCTCTTCCTCTGCAAGCTTTTTATCAACAAGAATACGTCCACTATGCTCATCAACGATAATCTGCTTTCTTTGAGCAATATCAATCTGACGTTGAGGTGGGATTTTAATAAAAGTACCTGCACTTGCCTGACGCTCAATTGGCACAACAGCAAGACCATTCTTAGCTGCGCAACGAATTCTAGTGTATGTACGCAATAAACGTTCATCTATCGTTTTAGCCATCTTGTCGCTCTGCTTCAGAAGGACTTCTTCTTCCGCCTGAGTTTCAGCGATGATCTCATCCAACTCAGACTGCTTAGCTGTAAGATCCGCAGTACGTTGGGTGTTTTTAGATCTTAAACTCTCAAGTCCTTCAGCTTTTTGAACTTGCTGAGCTTTGCACTCACGTATACGCTTTTCGCAAAGTTCAATCTCTAAGGTTTGGTATTCAACCTCTTTATTTAAAGACTCAAACTCTCGATTGTTACGTACGTTGTTCTTCTGATCCTCATACTTTTCAATAAGAGTTTGGCTTTCCTTGATTTGCATCTCATATGCCGTTACGCGCTGAGATACATTGTCGTTTTCCTCCTCCATCTTCTCAAGACGAGTTTTGAGGCCACCAATTTCGTTTTCAAGATCTTCAACTTCAAGAGGAAGTTCACCACGTACCACACGGATACGGTCGATGCGGCTATCAATTAGCTGAAGGTCGTATAAAGCGCGAAGTCTATCTTCTGCTGTGAGGGGCTTTTTAGTTTTTGCCATAGGACACTATGTTGTAAATCAACGGATTTGAACAGGATTCGTATTAACCGAAGCCAAACGAACCGCGAATTTAGTGAATTTATGCTTGATAACCTTTGCAATTAAGGCACTAGTTCGCCATTCGCTTTCATAATGCCCCACATCGGCAATTAAAATCTTACCATCTGCATCGAAATACTCATGATATTTAAAATCAGAAGTGACAAAAACATCTGCATTTTTTGACATTGCATCTCTAAGTAAAAATGAGCCAGAACCACCACAGACAGCTATTCTTGACACCATTTCTTTAGGGGCTTTAGTATGTTTAATATGAGAAGCGCTTAGTGCTGCTTTTGCTCCATCCAAGAAATCCTCCCATTTAACCGGATGAGGCAATTCTCCTATCATACCAGCACCTATATATTTATCTTTATTTGTCAATGGAGCAATAAAATAGGCTACCTCTTCATAAGGATGAACCTCTATAGCAGCAGAAACGACTGCTTTAGATAACCAACTCTCAACCAACACCTCTATTTTCGTTTCAGATTCTACGTGATCCTCCCCAAGTTTTCCTACAAAAGGATTTGCTCCATGATCAGGCGTAAATGTTCCCTCTCCTTTAATGTTAAAACTAACCTTATTGTAATCACCGATGCTTCCTGCCCCAGCTTTAAACATAGCATCCCTTACAACCTGCGCCTCTGCGTGAGGACAATAAACAGTGACGTGATGAAGAAGCTCCGCTTTAGGCCTGAGAATCTTCAAGGACTCGGGCGTACATCCTAAAGCTGTGGCAAGCTCTTGATTAACGCCAGTAATAATATTGTCTAAGTTTGTATGAATCGCGTAAAGTGCAATTCCAGACTTAATAGCTCTTAAAACAGTTCGTTCAACATAATTTCTTCCAGTCAACCTCTTTAATCCAGAAAAAATAATAGGGTGATGACTAACTATCATTTCCGCTCCCTCCTGTTCAGCTTCAGCGATAACTTCCTCTGTACAATCAAGAGATACAAGTACTTTCGTAACTTTGGCGTTCGGGTCACCTACCAGTAATCCTGAGTTATCATATGACTCTTGCAATACGGGCGGAGCCCAAACTTCTAACACTCGCGTAATGTCGCGTACCTTCAGGGCGTTCTGAGATTCCATGACGACTAAGATACTTACTAAGACCCTTATTAGGAGAGTGATTTTATCTCCTATTACAGCACTTCATGGATTAGTGTTAATTCTTCGCCATGCTTTATTTGATATAGGCCTAATAAAATCTCAGTATGCAGCTATTCCTACATTAGTTATTGGAAATATTCACGCAGGCGGAACTGGTAAAACTCCACACGCATCAGCTCTTTTATCAATCTTCGCTAAAAGACTAGGTGGAGCTGAAAATGTTGCATTGCTAAGCAGAGGTTATGGTCGTAAATCAAAGGGATTCAGATGGGTAAATGAAGATCAAGATTGGCGGGAGTTCGGAGATGAACCTTTTCTACTTAAGCAATTAAATCCAAAACATCCAATAGCTGTTTCAGAAAACAGGCTTAAAGGGGTGGAACGTATTAAAAAAGAAAGGCCTAACGTAAAACTCGTAATTCTTGATGACGGATTACAACACCGAGCGCTAATTCCTCATAAATCAATTGTACTTCTTGATTCACATCGCCCTATAAATACAGAAGCTTTAATTCCTGGTGGGAGTTTAAGAGATTTGAAATCCAGAATAA
>JABISU010000122.1 GCA_018700255.1 Flavobacteriales bacterium
AAAGAACCATCGTCACCTTAAAGGCAAGCCCCTTAGCTTTATGAACAGTCATAATATTGACAGCATCCGAAGTAGATGTGGTAATAACACTTCTTTCTTTCCCTTTAGCATCCCACAGTCGTAAAAATCCGTGAAGGCCGCTCTCTTCAGAACCAGAAACTTCTCTCGCTAGCTCTATAACACCTTCTGCATAGGCTGGATAATTAGATGTAATACTCATCTGCTTACAAACATGCCCTAAAAATGCCACTAAAGGTTCTGACGATTTCTCTATTGCCTTTAAATTAGGAAAAATCTCACGCAACATACCTTGAGTATCAAAATTACCAATTGAAGTCTTGTGTCCATTACCTATGCTAGATTCGACTTGCTTTATTATCACATATTTTTCTAAAAAATATGCCTCATCCACAGCTTTCTGTGGGTTATTATTTTCATTATTCGAAAGAGCGGCCACACACTGTAAAATAGTCGTACCTAACCTATTGTCTTTAGGACTCAAAAGCCACCTTACCAATGCAACAACTGCCAATGGCCCTGGATGTCTTCCCAAATGTAGAGACTCCTCGGTCATAGGTTTAAATTCTGTTTTCAGAAGTTCTTGAGCAATCATAGCGCCTTCACGGTTCGTCCTGACAAGAATCGTAATATCTCCTGGTTTAAAGCCCTGACTTACATAATCCCTTAGCCTTCTGATAATAACCTCAATATGCTTATTTCTCCTCTCTTTAACCGTAGATTCAATAACCAGTTCCAAATTTACAGCTCCAGGAAACACCTTTACTGGATTTTGTTGTTGCTCAGCATACACCTCCTTTAACTTATCGGGCAAATGATTGGATAATTCATTAAACAATCTGTTATTCCAATTAACAATTTCAAAACCCGACCTGTAATTATCCCTTAAATCCTTTTCATGATGAAAATAGTGATTAGATAAGGACGTTTGAGCATCTTCTAAGGCCATTCCTAAATCCTTACCTTGTAAAATAGGGAGATCCATGAGTTGTTTGTAATCTCCATTCCTCCATCTATATATAGCCTGCTTACTATCCCCTACCACAAGTGTTTTCTTATTTGAACCCACAGCGTGATCGTAAAGAACAACGAGATTTTGCCACTGTGTAATTGACGTGTCTTGGAACTCGTCCATAAATATATGGGCATATCTATTGCCGAGTCTTTCATATATAAATGGGGCTGGGTTGTTACGCACAATTTGAGCAATCATATTGTGCATAGAATCAAAAGTCCTAATGTTGTTTTCTGTTTGGACATTTAAAATTTCTTTATGGAGCTCTGAAAGTGTCCCCATTAAATCCAAGCGCTTCCCCAATTTTTTTGCCAGAAGATACCTTTTGCCATTATCCGTCTCAGGCAACATCTCTATAGCAGCAAGAAAAACTGGCATTAAATAATCTCCTAATTCTTGTGCCTTTAACACCAAATCATTCGGAGAATTTTTCCTAATCATCGACTCAGGATTAGTTAGATGCTCACGAATTGTCACTTTCAGCTCTTTTATTCTACCTGAGGTAAAGCTTCTTAGACTTTTAGGAACTCTACCTGCTGAAAAATCTGAATCTTCCATAGAAAGCTCATCTATTTTAACTAGAGCAGCCATAGATTTTTCTTTCAATAAATTCTCTGCCATGGAGGTGGTTTTCTTTAACTCTTTTGAAATTTCTTTAAATTTCTCAGGAGAAATATCCTTGAAAGAATCTACTACCTTTCTCATGGTTTCTTTAACAGCAGCAATACCTAATTCATTGAGAGGCCTTCTCACCCGGTAATCCTTATCTTCTTCAATCTGTAGATTAGCGAAGCCCTCTAAAAGCTCAGTTATAGCCTCATTCCCTTTGACTCCTACCCTTTCTAAAAGCCTAGTCACCGCATCATCAATTACTTGGTCTGAATTTAACTCTATCCTGAAATCCTGTTCTAGGGCTAAATCTCTAGCGAAAGTTCTCACCAAACGATTGACAAAACTATCAATAGTCATAACAGAAATATCACTATATCTGTGAAGCATCTCTCTGTGAAGAGACTTTGCTCTTGCAATCAGTACTTCCTCGCTAAGTTTTAAATTCTTTTTAAGTTCCGACAACTTATCCCCCCCGCCATCGGCAAGATGCTTTAGATCTTCTAAAATCCTTTCCTTCATTTCAGCAGCTGCCTTATTCGTGAAAGTGAGCGCAAGAATCTTTCCAAATGCCCTTTTGTCGTCATCACATAAAGCACATTCTAAATATCTTAAAACAAGGCGATAGGTTTTTCCCGATCCGGCTGAAGCCCTAACTACTTCAAACCTCTTATATGATGATTCCATTTTCAGTCCTATAAATTACAACTATTTCTGAGATAAATCACATTGATTAGTGCAACTATTTTTTACATTTGGTAGTTATATGAATATGACTAGATTTACAAATAGAGTACTCGGAATATTAACTGTTTTCGCCGTACTCCTTTCTTCAGGTTGTCGAGAAAATAATGAAAGTGGGATACTCAACCTCAACACGACCCTTTCTTGGCACGATGTAGAATTATCTATCGGTGATACCGTTTATGACTACATGAATAGACCCGTAAGGCCAGAAAAACTGTATTGTTACATCAGCAATATTTCGTTGCGAAGTGACGAAGGAGAATGGGTCAACTCATCTTCTATATCTAGACTAGACTTTATTCCATTTTCCGCAAATGCAATTGGAGAGTTTAGCTCAAAAAAATTACGTTGTTCTGATACGTTTAACGCAATTAAGTTTAACGTTGGAGTTCCTTCTGAATTAAATCAAGGCGTTGATCCCACATCCTACCCTAACAACCATCCATTAAGCGTCTTAGGGTCGGCGGGCATGCGCTGGGACATGAACAATAGTTACTTTTTTGTAAAGTTTGAGGGTAAGTTGGCCGTGGAAAATGGGGGGTTAATTGAGATTCCTTTCGCCTTACATCCTGCCACAGATCCTCTTTACAGAACTGTAGTAATAGAGACGAATGAGTTTTCTTTTCACACTAATGATGACTTAGAATTCCAATTAGATTTAGATATTGGACTCGCGCTAGAAGGAACTGCCGGGGATATAGATTTAAGTCAAGTGGGGCACTCTATGGGTGAGGTACCTAACGCAATCCTGTTTATGGACAATCTGACAACATCATGGACTTTAATAGAATAACACTATGAATTCAGATAGACTGTCTCGTATCACAGTCAGTGGGTTCTTGATTTTCATAGCCGTTTCCTCAGGATGTGATTGTGGAAATAACCCGGCTTGGGAACCCACGTCATATACGATCGACATTCCCGCCTTTTTCCCTCCAATGGATATTCCTGCAGACAATGCAATGACAGAAGAAGGAATTAAATTAGGTAGATTGCTGTTTTGGGAAAAATCCCTGTCGCTAGATCACTCTATATCTTGTGGTAGTTGTCATGCTCCTACCTCTAATTTTTCTGATCCTAACCAATTCAGTTCAGGTGTAAATGGCACTTTAGGAGGTCGAAACGCAAGTGTAATTGTTAACCTAGGCTGGTCGTCGTCATTCTTCTGGGATGGTAGAGCTATGACTTTAGAAGATCAAATCCGCGGTCCTGTCGAGCACCCCCTTGAAATGAATGTTACTTGGGAAGTTGTGGTGGAAAGGTTAATGAATGATGATTTTGGTGAACTTGACTATCCACAATTGTTTTTTGACGCTTTTGGCACAGAAATAATTACCGAAGATTTATCAGTAAAAGCTATAGCTCAATTTATAAGAACTATGATTAGCGCGAATAGCAAGTTTGATAAATGGAGACGTGGTGAAACGGATTTAAGTGATTTAGAATACTTCGGATATCAACTGTTCCTCAAAGAAGGGGGAGATCCAGAGGTAAACCCAGGGGGAGAGTTCGGGGCTGATTGTTTTCACTGCCATGGAGAAGCGGGTCTTCAATTTTCAGATTACCTTTTTCACAATAATGGTTTAGACCCATCGTTTGAGGCTGACCCTGGAAGGGTTAACGTAACTGGTTTTGTGTTAGATTCTGGACTTTTTAAAACCCCAACGCTAAGAAATGTTGCTTTAAGCGCACCATATATGCATGATGGAAGGTTTAATTCTCTCGAAGAGGTTGTAGAACACTACAATAGTGGTGGTGTTAGCTCATCCACTATTGATACCTTTATGAAATACACAACTGGTGGATTAGAACTGGCCCCTCAACAAAAAGAAGCTCTTATTGCATTCTTGAATACACTTACCGACACCACATTTATTCAAAACCCCGATTTCAGCAATCCACACTAAACTGTTCTAACCTACATTTGTTTTTTATAAAACGTAACCTATAGTCAGTTAGACTCGTAATAAAGGGCATGTATAGTTATAATATATTTAGTCTCTCGACCCTGGCTATGTTGTTAACGTTCACGCTAACACTAGTAGGAACAAATATTAACGCTCAATGTTACGACCTAATAGGTTCCGATGGTGTGGCAACTTCCACTCCAGTTTGGTACAGCTGTGATACAGGAGAATTCACTCTGAACATTTCAACTTCAGATCTTTGGGCAGAAAGCTTAACGGTAGATTGGGGTGATGGATCCGAATCTGAATCGTTTGCATTTTGGTCACCTGTTGAGGAATTTTCTCATACTTACCCAGAAGATGACGCAGAGTATTCAATTGTATTTACAAGTATTGAAGGCTGTTCTATTACTGGAGAGTTTATCAAACGTGCCCCTCTGTCTACTATTCTAACTGGTCCAGAGCACGTATGTCAAGGATTCCCTGCGACATTAACACATAATGATACTGAGGCTGATAGCTACTTATGGAACTTTAATGGAGGCCAAGGAACTTGGTATCCAGGTAATGAGCCTAATTTAAATTTAACATTTAACGACCCGGGTACTTATGAAGTATACGGAATAGTATCTTTGGAGGGTTTACCCTCATCTTGTAGCGATACAGCTAGGTTTGACATATCTGTAACACCGATCCCAGAAGCAATTATTTCATTGTCTGAAGATGAAGGTTGTGGAACTCTTATTATCGAAGTTGAGGAGTTAAGTGGTGATGGTGTTGAATACGAATGGACGTTTAACACACCTCCTTTCTCGTACTCAGGTTCAACAACTCCAGAGATTATTTTCGAAAATCCAGGGATGTATGTGATTCAGTTAGAAGTAACTGGCGAACTAGGTTGCGTAAATAATGATACTGAAGTTGTAACTGTTTTTGATAGTCCAAACGTGGAGTTTTCTGTAGACAGTGTCTGCGAAGGAAATATTAGTTCTTTCACGAACTTATCAACCATGTCTGAAACTCCAATTGATTTAACATGGTCTTTCGGAGATGGTGAGATTTCTAACGAACAAAACCCACAACACACCTACTCATCACCGGGGGAATATGAAGTTTCCTTAGAAATAAGTAATACTCACTGTACTAACTCTATTTCACATACAGCTTTTGTTGATGTAACACCCGTAATATCAGCTTCTTCAGACATCACATCTGGTTGCTCACCATTAACGGTCAATTTTGAAGCCACCAATGATGAAAATTCTACAATAACTTGGGACTTCGGAGACAATCAAAGTTCTAACAACTCAAATGAGGAGCACACTTACATAAACGAAAATATTGACGCTTATGGAACTACTTTTATCATATCCGCTACAGCAACAAGCTTATCAGGTTGTGTTGCAATAGACACTCTAGAAGTAACCGCGTTGAAAAGTGCTATTGCATCTATTACCTCATCAGGTAATGGATGTGCTCCTTTGAGCACAACGTTTACGAACAACTCTGAAAACGCCACTAATTATTCTTGGGATTTTTCTGACGGAAATATTAGTAGTGACTTTGAACCTCTTCACACCTTTGAAAACACGTCTGACGATCTCACATCATACCCCGTTGAGCTTATAGCAATAGCTGAAAATGGATGTAATGACAGCATAACGGTCGTCATTAGTGCTTTCCCTGAATTAATCATTGACATTTCACTTTCTCAGAATGAAGGATGTTCTCCTTTTTTAGTTCAAACTCCATTCATTGAAAACGCTCCCCAAATTACCTGGAGCTTTGGTGACGATTCTAACGATTCTTATACCCAAATGGTTTCTCACGTTTATACAAACGAAAGCAACAACACACAGACTTTCACTCTTAGCGCTGTAGGCGTATCTGAATACGGATGTGTTGGTGAGTATTCGTCATTAATTAATGTCAATCCTCAGCCAATTGCTCAGTTTATGACAGACATTTCTGAAGGGTGTTCTCCCTTTGTTGTAACTATTCTTGATAACAGCACACAGGCAGATCTATACTGGAGTTATGGTGATGGTGTTAACGGCTTTGGGTTTAATGGTGAAATGCATCAGTATAGTTTTCAGAATCTTGGAGAAGAAACAATCACACAAGAAATAAGCTTAACAGCTATCGGAGACGGTGGATGTGTTGACACGCAAAGCATAGAGATCGATATTTTCCCTGAAGTAATCTCTCAATTTAGTGCAACACCGTCGTCTTGCTCTCCTTTTATCGCTACTTTCATAAATGAAAGTTCTGAAAACCAGACTTACAGCTGGGAGTTTGGTGATGGAGTAATCAGTGAAGACGAAAACCCAACACATATCTTCAATAACCCTAGCTCAATTGATGATGCTTATTATAATGTAACTCTTACAGTAACATCTGAAATGGGTTGTAGTAATGTCTCTACAGAAATAATCTCAGCTCTTGCAACTCCTGCAGCTAATATTTCCCTCTCTCAATCAGCAGGTTGCGGAAGTTTTTATTCTATCGCTGAAGCACAGGGTGGGGAAGGCTATGATTACCAGTGGACATTTAGCATGGATCCATACACACATAGTGGAATCACAACACCAGAGCTTTTATTCAACAACCCTGGAACTTACGAGATACAACTCGAAGTTACTGCTGCAAATGGCTGTACGTACGAGAACTCTGAGTCGGTTAACGTTTATGAAATTCCCACTGTAAACTTTTCTGTAGAAGATGTATGTCAAGGCACTCCGAGTGAGTTTACAGATTTAACAACAATAAATGCAGAAGATGAGATTGTAGAATGGATTTGGAATTTTGGAAATGGTGAAGTTTCTAACGAGCAAAGCCCTAATTATATCTATAATACTGCTGGATTATTTAACGTTGAACTCGAAATTATTACGAATTTATGTAGCGCAGTTTTTAACTCTACTACCTACGTTGAGGAAATTCCTTCATTGATTGCATCTTCTGACATTACAGGCGGCTGCTCTCCAGTAATCATTAATTTTGAAGCCCAAACCAATGATGATTCTTCTATTTTATGGGACTTCGGAGATAATCAAAGCTCGAACAACTCAAATGAAGAACACACTTACCTAAACGAAAATATTGATACTAACGGGACCACATTTGTTGTGACTGCAACCGCGACAAGCCCTATGGGATGTATTGCCATTGACACTTTAGAAATTTCCGCACTGAAAGGTGTAATCGCATCTATTACTTCATCAGGTAATGGTTGTGCTCCTTTGAACACAACGTTTACGAACAACTCAGAAAATGCCTCTGATTATTTTTGGGATTTTTATGACGGGGATGTTAGTAGTGACTTTGAGCCTGTTCACACCTTTGAAAATACGTCAGACGATCTCGCATCATACCCAGTTGAGCTTATAGCAATCTCTGAAAATGGATGTAGTGACACTACTATAGTTAATATCACAGTTTACCCCGAAATGGTAGCTCAGTTCAGCTCTCCTCAAGCTTCATGCGCTCCTTTTGAAGTAGAATTTACAAATGAAAGCTCTGAAAATGAGTCATATGAATGGACTTTTGGCGATGGAGACATGAGTACAGAATTAAATCCAATACATACCTTTTCTATCGAAAACACGGGTGATGACGAGATATTTACTGTAGAATTAACCGTTACCTCTGAGTACGGATGTAGTAACACCGCAACAAGTGAAATAGAAGTATTTGCGACACCAGTTGTAGACTTTCACGTTACTCCAATCACGCAAACATTTCCTAACACAACAGTAGTAATTGAAGATCTATCTACATTTGGATCATCTAGCTCAATTCTTTGGAACTTTGGTGATGGTAACATTTTCACAAATGAAAATCCTGGGGAACATACTTATGGCACTTGGGGTGTTTTCTCTATCTCAGTAATTATCAGTAATGAGTATTGCTCTGACGATGGTGTAGAGACTATTAACATTATATCTCCAACACCTGAGCTTGCTTTTATAGGTCGTGGAGAAGGCTGCGCTCCCTTTACGGTTAACTTTACAAACATGTCTCAGTACGCAAATAACTACAAATGGCATTTCGGTGATGGAACAACTGTATTATCTGAAAATGCAACCCATACATTTAACGAAGCTGGAACATATGATATTACTCTTGAGGCTATAAGTTATGATGGAGTTTTAGTAGAAGAGACTCAATATGCCTCTGTAACCGTATTCCCACGTGCTCAATCTGACTTCAGCCTTTTCCCTACAGAAGTTTTTGCTCCAGGCGAGCCTATACAGTTCTATAATTTATCTACGGATGCTGATGAGTTTGTTTGGTACTTCGGGAACGGAGAGACCTCTTCAGATGAAAACCCAACGTATGAGTACACAAACGCTGGTAACTACAATGTCACCCTAACAGCTAACAAT
>JABISU010000153.1 GCA_018700255.1 Flavobacteriales bacterium
CTTTATTCGCAGTCCAATTCATGTGGCAATTCCCACACTTTTGGGCGATCGCATGGCTCGCACACGAAGATTACTCAAAGGTGAACTACAAGATGCTTCCCTTTAATTCAGGTTTATCGAATAGGTCTGCTTCCACAATACTACTGTATACTTTATTCTGCATTCCGGCTAGCCTTCTACCCTGGGCTCTTCCAACTGGCCATCCTATGGTAGGTAACATTGCACTAACTGTAGCCATCGCAGCTGGACTGGGATTTTCATGGTATGCCTGGAAACTTTCCATTTCCCTTGACAAAAAAGATGCCCGCAAATTGATGTTAGCTAGTTTTATTTACCTACCAGTAGTCCAAATCATTTACGTCCTCGATAAAACCGCGATATAATCGTGAAAAAGATACCCCCATGGAAAAAGACCCATTAAAAGAAGTTGACCTAATCGTCAGAGACAGGTCGAAGCTAATGATTATGTATTTCATTCTTTTCTCTGTAACAATGTTATTCGGAGGATTGATTAGTGCATATATAGTAAGTAGCACCGGTCAGTACTGGGTGCATATTACTCCACCAGCAACACTTTGGATTAGCAACCTGTTAATTATCGCTTCTTCATTCGCTCTTGTCGCTTCAATAAAAGCAATTAAAAGGGGAGATGTTTCAAAGTCTAAGTCTAGGCTTTTACTAACCTTGGCACTTGGAATCGGCTTTGGTTTTACACAAATTACAGGCTGGAATTCTCTTGCTGAAAATGGTTCAGGATGGGGAACTGAAGCTAATGATGAGGGGCTGATAGCGTATTCATGGAATCGCATAGACGACCTTATGAAAAGTGATGCTGTATATGGAGAAGATTACGAAGTACGAATTAACGACTTAACACTACTTTACAACCCTGATTCGAAGGAACTTTACTCACCTAACGACCCTCTTATGGTGAAACCTATTACTTCTAAGGTGATTCACATCACGAATTCAAGTGGAAGTTACCTGTGGGTTCTCATCATGATTCACATGATTCATTTATCCTTCGGATTGGTGTATTTATTTGTAAATATTTATCGTGTTACTAAAGGCACGATAAACCCTGAAGACACAATTAGACTTAGAGTTTTAGGAGTTTATTGGCATTTCTTAGGTGGGTTATGGCTCTTGCTTTTCACCATGCTTTTCTTATTGTAAAACCGGATAATTTTATTCAAATAATTAGGTAGAATGATTCTTGATAAGCCGCATAGAGCTGGTAGTTAAAAACAAGGTCTTTCTTTAAAATTTGATTCATTAAATTTGCGCAACAAATTCGCAATCATTTGCAGCATGTCAGGACATTCTAACGATAACGTTTCATCTAAAGAACTTTGGGGAGGAGGACGCTCTCCTTACGGCATTTCCTACGGGAAGATGTACATGTGGTTCTTCCTAGTATCAGATGCTTTAACATTTGGTGGTCTACTATCAGCTTATGGGTTTTCTCGCGCAGCAAGTGAGAGCCCATGGCCTATCGGTGAGCAAGTTTTCCGTGCTCTCCCAGGATTAGATGGCCACTACCCACTTATTTATGTGGCACTTATGACATTTATCCTTATCGTTTCATCCGTAACGATGGTTCTTGCTGTAGAGGCTGGACACAGAAACGATAAACGAGGTGTTATTAGATGGATGCTCGCAACTATTATTGGCGGTATGTTCTTCCTGGGATCTCAAGCTTGGGAGTGGTCTCACTTTATCCACGGAGGTGGCGGATCTTTCCTTCTCGCTAAAGAAGTCACTATTACTGCTGAAAACGGGACTCAATACACATTACCCGTAGGAGAACCGATTTTTATGGATCATCACTTCGGAGAATTAGCTGAAGGTTACTCAAATGGAGACAGTAACGTTGTACTTGAAAGTGACCACGGTCACGTAAAGCTTGTTCAGTTTGGAGATCACACCCATGAGGCAGAACTTCACTCTCTAACTATAAACAAGTATATCATAGGTGAACAAGAAGTTAGTGGAGCTGATGCATCTAGGCTTTGGCACTCTCGATCAGAATCATTCAAGTTTGGAGCTAACATGCACGAGAATGAGTACGCAATGCAACAGAGCTACGCGAATTTTTTCTTCTTTATTACAGGATTTCACGGATTTCACGTATTCTCTGGAGTTGTAATAAATATTATTATTTTCTTAATGGCTCTAAAAGGAGTTTTTGAGAAACGAGGACACTACGAAATGGTAGAGAAAGTTGGTTTATACTGGCACTTTATCGACCTCGTATGGGTATTCGTATTTACTTTCTTCTACCTCATCTGATATCACTAAAATCATGGAACGCGACGATTTAATTGTAAACGATAATTACTCTTTAAACGCAACTCACAGTGAGGAAGCAGGAGTGAAGATTCGTAAGAATATCATTTTTATTACTGTACTTTTAACTGCTATCACAGCTTTAGAGGTAGCTATGGGTATTATCTTCAAAAGAGCTGAAACATATACTTGGGAAGCTATTAAGTGGACTTTTGTAGCTTTAACTCTGATTAAAGCAGGATACATTGTAATGAGTTTTATGCACTTAGGTGAAGAAAAAAGTATCCTGAAAAAGAGTATCCTAGTGCCTTACATAATTTTCATTATCTACCTGTTCTATATTATGGCTACTGAAGGGTATGGACATCTATTCAACCATAATAGCTTGCACTAAGACTGGTTTATTAAAGCAATGCTTAAAAGGATTAATCTGATATTCCTGCTCGTGGGAATACCTCTTTTCGGAATTGTCGTTCTTGGTATTCTTGGAGACCATAGGTTTAATACGCTGCCTTACTTTACTGAAGAGGGTCCTATAGACACACTCGTTCCTGGAGTTCTTCAGGTCAATAATTTTGAGCTTACAAATCATTTAGGCCAAGCTTTTGGATCTCAAGATTTAAAGGGCTCAGTCTGGATTGCAGCTTTTTTTGCTACTGATGCTGAACATGTTGGGGTGATGACTCGACAACTGCTTTGGCCTAACTTCAGATACAGAGATAAAAAAGGGATATCTATCGTCTGCTTCACCCTAAATCCAGAATACGACACACCTTCAGTACTTGAAGAGTACGTAAACATGAATACTCGCTATAACGGAGTGGATGGCAAATGGCAATTCTTAACAGGCGAAAAAGAAGAAATTGATCGGATTATTCGCGATGAATTTAAAATCACACGCGACCCAGAAGATCCAGAAAATATTGCAACGTTATGGCTTGTGGATTCGAAGGGGTACCTGAGGGGAGTTTACCATGCCGCTTCCGAAGATGCTCTCAGGGATGCAACTGAGGATATTGCTCTTCTAAGAAAGGAAATGGACATTAAGAAACATGCTGCAAAAAAACGCTATAAGGAATTTATAAAAAATCCGCCGACTCCGTTGCCGATTTTAGGACCTGAAGGACACACCATTCCTCCCTTTGCGTTTACAAGCATTGACAGTCTTGAGGTTTCTCACCGTGATGTAGAAGGTAAGATTAAAATAGTTGACTACTTTTTCACTCATTGCCCTACAATCTGCCCACTTCTCAGTTCTCAACTCTCAAGGACTCAATCAATACTTCGCAAAAAAAGTGTGAGCAATGAGGATGTGATGATCCTAAGTCACTCTGTCGATCCTGTTCGGGACACGCCTGAAAGACTCTCAGAATATGCTGAAAATATTGGTGCTGACACATCGGGATGGAAGTTTATGACTGGAAATAAAGATGATCTCTACGACCAAGCTAGATACGGATACTATCTTACTGCTATGGAAAGCGATACTGCTGCAGGAGGGTTCTTCCATTCTGACACCTTTGTTCTTGTAGATAAACTCGATAGAATACGTGGATATTACGATGGAACTTCAACCTATGAGGTTGATGAGATGATATCTCACATACTACAGTTGTTATCTGAGGAGTCTTTTGAAGAAGGTGTTTATTAATTAGAAAAGAGAATCTACGTGAATCTTTCAGACTCGAAATTAAAAGTAATTATTGCGGTAATAACCATAACTATCCCTGCTGTTGTTACATTACTCGCTTACCTCCCTCCTCTAGAATTAGAACCTGATACAGTTGCTAAATTTTACATACTTCCTAAGATTAATGCCTTTATCAATGGGACGGCTTTCTTTGTTTTATTAGGAGCATGGATAGCGATAAGATCTGGTAATATTCAATTACATAAGTTGCTTACTTCTACAGCTGTAATGCTAAGCATTCTATTCCTTGTTAGCTACATTACTTTTCATTTCACTGTTGCCTCAACTCATTATTGTGGAAGTGATGATATGAAAAGGATTTACTTTTTTATACTGATTACACATATCATACTTTCAGCACTTATTGTTCCTCTTGTGATGTTTACCTACGCTAGAGGTTTTATGATGCAGGTAACCAAACATAAAAAACTAGCACACATTACTTGGCCTTTATGGCTGTATGTTACTGCTACTGGAGTAATCGTATATTTGATGATCAGCCCCTGTTACCCAAATTAAATGCACACCATCCGACACTTCATACTATTCGTTCTTTTTGCGTTATTAATAACAGATTTCTCTTCTGCGCAATGCGTTATGTGTAAGGCTGTCGGTGAAGAAAGTGCGAACCAAGGTGGAATAGGGTCTGGCTTAAATCAAGGAATTTTTTTCCTCATGGCTGTGCCGTACATATTGCTTGGAATAGCAGGGATTTTTCTTTGGAAACATTTTAACAAAGAGGGGGGATAATCATCTCTGATGCAAAGTCACGATTGATTAGATTTGTAGATAATATTTCTGCAAGCATCATGAACCGTATTTTATCGGC
>JABISU010000046.1 GCA_018700255.1 Flavobacteriales bacterium
CTATAAGCCTCGATAACATTAGACTCTGAGAGCCCGCCCATTTGGACTTGCATAATGCCCACATTCCAATTCACCCCTACTCCACCAATACCGTTGTCACCAGTCGCACCAATCATTCCGCTAACAGCAGTTCCATGACCCCCAGTTGCAATGCCATCATTGCCCATGGTAGTGTTCCAGCCATTTACATCATCTACATACCCATTCTCATCATCGTCTATTCCATTCCCGTCAATCTCATGTACATTCGTCCAATGATTAGATATTAAATCTATATGCGAGTAGTTAGCTCCACCTCCTTCGAGTACACATACTACAATTCTATCTCCACCTGATGTGTATCCTCCAGTAGTGATATCCCAAGCGAGATCGCTATCTATATCGTGATCGCCACTTTGTATATGGTGCCACTGAGTCGAAAGGCTAGGGTCGTTGGGAATCGTTTCTCTATCCTCTATGTAGTGATTAAATTGTATCGCCTCTACTTTAGAATCTGAAGAAATACTTTTTATTAAGAGATCTTTCTCAGGGTAATTTTCATTGTAAGTAAAAAGATAGATATAGGACAAAGGCGAAAGAACTCTCTCCATTTTTAGGTTACAGTAGTATCCATTTACGATTAAATTTTCTCGCTCGAAGTCGGTAATAAATTCTTCATCGATATTATTATGAAACATCACAATTAGTTCTCCAGGAACGATTTCACCGGGGAGACCTAAGGCAGGAATTTGGGCTGAAGTACTCTCTAAAGTTGAGAAAGCAAAAACAATCGCCATTAAAACACCACTTAGGGATATTTTCATAATCAGGTAATAGGTTTAAACTAAAAACAGGTGGCACGAAGATATAAATCTTAATTGAGTTTCCAACTTCACATATTTAATTAATATCTTTTATAAGACCCTAAATAAGTTGCAAATCCGTATTTTGCGGTTTCAAACTCGCATTAATGATGAAATCTTATGTTATGAGAGCGTCTTTATTAGCAATAACACTAATATTAATAACTGTTAGCTCATTTGGGGCTAATGATTTATTTGCTGATGGTGGTGTTTTGTTACCATCATTTACTGTTGATGCAACTCAGGGACAGGTTGGTGCTGGGTTTATGGTGAATTGCACTAACACAACAACTGACCTAGACCCAGGTTGCACAGAATCCCTAACTTATACATGGTCTATTAACAATGGTGTTCAGGGTTTGGATTGGGACTTTCTCTCTAACACAAATGCAAATTCTACAGATGTTGTTATCGGTTTTATCACAGCTGGATGTTATGATATACAGCTAAATGTTATAGAATGTTTAAATACATTGGGTGCGCCCCCTATCACTATAATTGTCTCAGGGGTTCCAGAAATTACTATTCCCTCGGCTTCCTCAATTGATATCTGCGAAGGAAATAGTGTAGACATTGATTGGGAAATTGCATCAAACAATAACCAAAATGTATTGGTAGAAATCCTAGTTGATGGGGTAAGTGTATCTAACACCACTTATTCCCCAGCTACTATTTGTTCTCCTATTGGGAGTATTGATATCACAGATATATTCACGGCAAGTGATCTTTCTGTTGGGGCTCATGAATTCGAACTAATTGCAACAGGTGGATTTAACTCATCTGTAATTTCTCATGTCGAGAGTTTTGAAGTGTTCGATAATCCAACATTCACAATTGGTGGTCTAAGTGAAATCTGTGAAGGTGAATGTATCGATCTTCATGTAAATTGGATTGACTCTCCAACAAATGCTGTAAACTTAGATTGGACTTTAGATACCTCAGCGAGCTCAAGTGGTGAATCCTTTAATTATTGTCCTACATATACTTCAGGTACTGCTGTCATTGAATTAACCGTTACTGGAATTAATACTTGTAGCTCTAGCGCAGCAATATCAGTTACAACTACACCAATTCCTGTTACGTCAATCACGCTATCTGAAATAGAAGGGTGTTCACCTTTAATAGTGGACTTTCAAGCAGAGGTAGACTTTGCTGCCATTACCGCTTGGGACTTCGGAAATGGACAAAATGATTCGGATAACCTTTCTCCTCAAATGATTTTTGATTGTGAAGACTATAATTCTGGAGATTGTTTATTCGATGTAAACTTCACTGCTATTTCAGCTTCTAACCCCAATTGTCTTTCTACAAATTCGGAAACAATTACTATACATCCTCAACCGTTAGCTGATTTTGATTTATCCTCTGAGGGGACTTGTTTCGATGTGGGTAGCGATGCCGACATTATAATAAACAACACATCTTCAGATATTACTGGGTTAAATTGTTCGGGAGGAGTTGAACCATATGCTTGGACAGTGTTCCCTACTGGTGTAACCGATTGCACAGAGTTATTTACAGATGTGCCTAATTTATTTGCTGCAGGAACTGGTGTCTTTACTATAGGTTTAGTTGCAACTGATGCTTTTGGTTGCAGTTCACAGACCTTTAAAGATTTCGATGTTTTTAGTAATCCTATACCTGAAATATCCTTTCTTCAAAATACAATATGCTTGCCTCTCGAAGTTGAGATATTAAACACCTCAACTGGCGCTTCTACATTTAATCTGGAAGTTCCAGGGTTTGTTATTCCTGAAAATTTCTCCTCACCCTTTACAATTGAAGCTGAATTTCCCGGCGTATATGAAGCTGAATTGACTATTACAAGTGATGAAGGTTGTACTGTAGTTCTTGATATTGACACTGCATTTCAAGCTTGGTACCCTCCGGTTGCGGACTTTTTAGTGACTCCAGAAGAAATTCTATTTCTTAATCCAATTGTTACGTTTGAGAATATGTCCGTTGGAGGTACTGAATACATTTGGTCATTTGGAGATGGTACAGGGTCTTCCGAAGTAAGCCCAGAACATGAATATGATAGAGCTGACTCTTATGAGGTCCAGCTTCATGTAACAAACATCCACGGGTGTACTGATTTAGCGACTCAGACTATTCATGTAACTAGTGAATTACAATTATTTGTACCCAACGCATTCACTCCCGATAATGACGGGAACAATGATTCATGGGTTCCAGTAATAAATGGAGAAGAACTAATTCTTAGCTATGAATGTTGGGTTTATGATAGATGGGGTAAACTCGTTTTTAACTCTACAACAATTGGAGAACCTTGGGTAGGCGAGAATGTTGTTGATGGAGTTGGAACCCATTATGTAAGCGCCTCTGAACAATTCAGTTGGAAAATCGAAGTAAAAAAGGTAAACGGTCTTGGAGCTAGCATCTCTACTGGAACTGTATTCCTCGTACGCTAATTGTACGAATATCTCCGCCAATCGCGATAAATTAATTTTATGAAAGCATTTGTATTTCCCGGTCAGGGTGCTCAGTTTTCCGGAATGGGCAAGGATTTATATGATTTTTCTACTCTAGCTAAAGAGAGATTCGCTCAAGCTAATGAAATTCTTGGATTTAGAATAAGTGATACAATGTTTAACGGTTCGATTGAAGACCTTAAACAAACTAAAGTCACACAGCCTGCAGTCTTTCTACACTCTGTAATTCTAGCTGAACTACTGAAAGATTCTGTTTCACCAGATATGGTCTCCGGTCACAGTCTTGGAGAATTTAGTGCTTTAGTTGTAGCTGGGGGAGTAACATTTGAAGATGGTTTAAAACTTGTCTCAGCAAGAGCCAACGCTATGCAGGCGGCATGTGAAGTAACACCATCAACTATGGCTGCCGTACTTGGGTTAGAAAACGAGATTGTTGAGGATATTTGCAAGAATATAGACGGAAACGTTGTAGCTGCTAATTACAACTGTCCTGGACAAATAGTAATCTCGGGAGAAGTTACAGCTGTTGAATCTGCATGTGAA